>CADAQV010000197.1 GCA_902790095.1 uncultured Lachnospiraceae bacterium
CAAACAGCCGCAAGCGTCCGGCTGGCGGACTGCCACGATTGCTTCGCAATCTTGGCATAACTCGGAAAAAACTCTTCGCTTCGCTCAGAGTTTTTCTGATCAAACAGCCGCATGCGTCCGGCTGGCGGACTGCCACGATTGCTTCGCAATCCTGGCATACCCCGTCCCCGGGTCTCAATATATCTTCTCCACATCCGAAAGGCCGTACATTTCGAGGAATTCTTCTTTGTCGGCTTCGGTGCGGATGAGCATGACTTCTTTGAAGCGGCCGTCTCTTTTGTCAATAAAACCCGCGACCTGTTCGCCGGTGCAGATGCTGCAGCGGATGACAGGCCGCAGGTTTTCGCGGTCAAAATTAACTATTTCTTTTTTCTTCTTTCGTCCAAACATAAGATTCCCCCCTGGGCTTAGATGATCAAAATTGTCCGATGTATTCGGCGCAGGGATTGTATTTAAGCTCGTGGCCTATGGTCGTTGTCTCGCCGTGGCCGGGATAAACGACTGTGTCTTCGGGAAGAGTTAAGAGTTTGTTGGTAATGGAGGCTATTATTTTTCTTCCGTTCCCGCCGGGGAGGTCGAACCTTCCGAGGGATTCGCAGAAGAGGGTGTCGCCGGCAATGAGTATCTTTTCTTCCTCAAAATACAGGCACATGCTTCCGGGGGTGTGCCCGGGGGTGTGGATCACCTTGCATTTGTGTCCGCAGATATCAAGGATGTCTCCGTCAGAGACTTCTTTGTCTGCGGTAACGCTGATGGGAACGCCCTCCATCTGTCCGGTGAGATTTAGATCTATGTCGCGAAGCTCCTGCGCCGCTTCTTTTAAAGCGATCACTTCGCAGCCCATTTTTTTTCTTGTTTCCGGGCAGGCGCCGATATGATCGAAATGTCCGTGGGTAAGGATGATGCACTCTATGGAAAGGCCGAGGTCACTTACCTTTTTTTCGATGCGTGCGGGCGATTCTCCGGGGTCTATGATGCAGCCTTTTAAGGTCTGATCATCAAAAAGGATGTAGCAATTTGTAGCGCAGAGGCTTACCACCACGTGTTCTACTTTAAGTGTTCCCATATGCTAGCTCCTTTCTACGTCTATGACTCCGGCAACGCTTCTTATCTTGTCGGCTATTCTTTGAAGGTGTTCTTTGTTTCTCGTCTCAAAGGAAAGGTTTATGGTTGCTATTCCGCCCTTTGTGATGCTTGTTGAAGAAGAGTGGATGCTGATGCGCTCTTCGGCAAACATGTTCAAAATGTCCTTTAAAAGGCCGATACGGTCGTTTGCGAATATCTTGATCTCTGTCAGATAGTTTTCGTTTTCGACGGTCTCTTCCCATTCGGCGGGGATGAGCCTTCCTTTTTCCTCTTCAGACAGGGAAAGGATATTTATGCAGTCCGTCCTGTGGACCGAAAGACCTCTTCCTCTTGTGATATAACCGACGATCTCATCGCCGGGCACGGGCGAACAGCACTTGGGGAATCTGACTGCAACATCGTTGGTTCCCCTTATCTCAACGCCGCGGCCGCTTCTTGAGACCTTCATGCGGTTTACGGTCTTTGCGGTGTATTTTTCCATCGCCTCTTCATCGGTGAGGACGATGGGGTGGTCTTTTAAGTATTCTTCCTGAAGCCTGTTTACTATCTGCGCCTCTTTAAGACCGCCGTGACCGACTGCGGCCAAAACGGCATCCCAGTCTTTACAGCTGTATTTCTTTAAGATGACTTCGACATATTCGGGCTTTTTGATATCGGTAAGATTTATGTTCTTTAATTTACAGTAGGCTGCGATCTGCTCGCTGCCGCGCAGGATGTTCTCTTCCTTTAGCTCTGTCTTGTACCAGCCGTTGATCTTGTTTCTGGCCTGTGCCGTCTTTACGATCTTGAGCCAGTCGCGGCTGGGGCCTTTGGAGTTCTGGGATGTTACTATTTCTACTCTGTCGCCGTTTTTGAGGTTATAATCGATATTGACCATGCGGCCGTTTACACGGGCGCCTACCATCTTATTGCCGACTGCGGAATGTATGCTGTAGGCAAAATCTATTGGTGTCGAGCCGAGGGGAAGTGTCTTTATGTCACCGGCGGGCGTAAAGCAGAAAACGGAATCGGTAAAGAGGTTAAGGTCCGTCTTTATCATGCTCAGGAATTCTGAGTTGTCGTTTTCATCCTTTTGCCATTCAAGGATCTGGCGAAGCCATGAGAGCTTCTTTTCCTCGCTTGAATCGCTTGTCTGGCCGCTTCCGACCTCTTTGTATTTCCAGTGCGCTGCGATACCGTATTCAGCGGTACGGTGCATTTCATATGTTCTTATCTGGATCTCGAAGGGCTGGCCGTTGGTACCGATAAGAGTTGTATGAAGCGACTGATACATGTTGGGCTTGGGCATGGCGATGTAGTCTTTGAACCTGCCGGGTATGGGTTTGTAGAGAGAATGGATCACGCCGAGTGCGGCATAGCAGTCCCTTACATCATCAACAAGTATTCTGACCGCAAAGATATCATATATCTGGTCCAGGGTCTTGTTCTGGTTCTTCATCTTTTTGTAGATGCTGAAAAGATGCTTTACCCTGCCTCCGACCTGTGCTTTTATGCCTGCCGCCTCGATATGACTTGAGACTTCGGCAACGATGCCGGATATGAAATCCTCCCTGCCCTTTTTCTGGTTTGCGATGCTCTTTGAGAGCTCTTCGTAGATATCGGGCTCGAGATAGCGAAGGGAAAGGTCATCGAGTTCTACCTTTACTTTCGAAATACCGAGTCTTGATGCGAGAGGCGCATAGATATCCATGGTCTCTCTGGATTTTTCTATTCTCTTTGCGGGGGACTGGTACTGCATGGTCCTCATGTTGTGAAGCCTGTCGGCAAGTTTTATAAGAATGACTCTTATATCCTTTGCCATTGCAAGGAACATCTTGCGGAGGTTTTCGGCCTGCTCTTCCACCTTGTCGTGAGAGAATGTGATGTTGGTCAGCTTTGTGACGCCGTCGACAAGTGTCACGACTTCGGGACCGAATTCCTTTTCCATTTCTTCATATGTATATGAAGTGTCTTCGAGCACGTCATGCAAGAGACCTGCCTCTATGGTCTCTTTGTCGAGTTCGAGTTCTGCGAGAATTATTGCAACGCATACGGGGTGGATGATGTAGGGTTCGCCGGATTTTCTTTTCTGATCCTTGTGAAACTCCTTTGCCACGCGGTATGCCTTTTCAACCATTGAAAGGTCGCCGGACGGATGGTATTTTCTTATTTTTACCAACAGTTCTTCGAAAAGCTCGTCCGGAGTTTTTGTAACATCGGGCACGGTAAGAAGGCCGCCCGTAACATTCGCGCCGCCGCTTATGGTTCTTTCGCTTATTATGTCTTCGTGGATATCACCCGGAAGTTTTGTAACGAATGTGTTTTCCTTTTCTTCGCTCATAGCCCATCTTACCTCCTTTCGCCCGAAATTGTAGAAACACTCCGCTTTGCTCCGTGTTTCTTTGATTTAACAGCCGCAAGCGTCCGGCTGGCGGACTGGCACGATTGCTTCGCAATCTTGCCATTATTTAATATTATAATATTTTAGAA
>CADAQV010000198.1 GCA_902790095.1 uncultured Lachnospiraceae bacterium
CTTCGATGGGAGAATTCAGTCTGTCGTCGTATTCAAATAAACTTGCCATGTCTCTTTGCTCTCCTAAAGAAAATAAGTTATATGAGAGATTTGTTCAATTTTTTTATAAACGGATTATAGCATACATTTTTCAAAAGTGCTATCCTTTGCTTTAACATTACGGGGAAAAATGACACTCGGGGACGGATACCAGGTGTCATTTTACAAAAAGGAAAAAGATATGAATGATAATATGAAAAGACCCAAAAGCAGAATAGCATGGCTGTGGAGTAACATGAAAGGCTTCCATGCTCTATATATTGTCGCTATGTTTGGCACGATAGCCTATAATGCGCTGCAGCTTACAGTTCCTGTCTTTTCCGGGCAGATAATCGACAATTTCCTTACGGGCGAAAATGCAAGGGAAAACATGGAGACAAACAGCAGCTGGTTTTTTACCCTTGTGGCGCTGATGGTCGGGCTTACTCTGGTAAGAGTGGTGATAGTTTACACCGACTGCCTTGCGTATGAACACTGTTCGCAAAAAGTCCTGTACAGGGTAAGAGTGCAGCTTTATGACAAGATACAGCATCAGGATATGACCTTCTTTAAAAAGTACGGCACGGGCGATCTGATGACCAGAGTGACGGGCGACCTTGACGCCATAAGACATATGACGGCATGGGTCGTAAGAGTCATGATCGAATCGGTGTCTCTTTTTACCGCGGCAGCCGTTTACTTCTTTACGGTGGATGTAAAGATGGCTCTTTGCATACTCGTCATATCGCCCTTCGTTCTTATAATAATAATTGCCTTTAAAAAGCAGGTTGCACCCATGCATGCGGCCCTCAGGGAAAAGTTTGCGGGGATGAACTCCATCGCCCAGGAAAATATTGCGGGAAACAGGGCGGTAAAGGCTTTTGCAAGAGAAAACTACGAGATAGAAAAATTTGATGTTTCAAATACAGATTACAGGGACACTGCAAGAAAAACGGCAATGGTCTGGATAAAGTTCTTCCCTTTTATAGAAGGACTTGCAAACCTCATGCCCGTGACCATGCTTGTGGCGGGCGGAACCTTCCTTATAAACGGAAGCCTTACAATGGGAGAATATGTTGCGGTTTCGGGTCTTATCTGGGCTATCACCAACCCCATGAGAATGCTCGGAAACATAATGAACGAATTCCAGCGCTTTGCGGCCGCATCCGACAAGGTCATGGAGATATGCTTTTCCGAGCCGACCATACGCGATAAGGAAAATGCACTGCATACCACAGAAAGGCTTAAGGGAAAGATTGAATTTAGGAATGTATCCTTCAGCTACGAGGATGCGGATATCCCCGTGCTTGACGGCATCTCATTTACGGTAGAACCCGGGCAGACGGTAGCCATAATGGGAGAGACCGGCTGCGGAAAGACCACGCTTATAAACCTTCTTCCGAGATTTTACGAAGTTACCGGCGGAGAGGTCCTTATCGACGGTATACCCGTGGGCGATTACTGCCTTGCGGACCTCAGAAAAAATATCGGGCTTGCATCCCAGGATGTACTGCTGCATTCCGACACCATAAATGACAATATCGCATACGGTGACGGCAACCTTTCAAAATCGGATGTAAAGCGCTTTGCGCGCTATTCGGCGGCGGCCGGATTTATCGACGACATGCCCGAAAAGTACGAGACCATAATAGGAGAAAGAGGAGTGGGTCTTTCCGGCGGCCAGAAGCAGAGAATATCCCTTGCCAGGGCACTTGCGGTAAGACCTTCCATACTTATACTCGATGACACCACATCGGCAGTCGATATGGAAACAGAGCAAAGGATACAGGAATACTTAGAGCAGCTTGATTTCACAGCCACAAAGCTGATAGTTGCGCAAAGAGTATCGACAGCCAGAAGAGCCGACAGGATAATAGTCATGAAAGACGGAAAGATCCTTGAAGAGGGAACTCACGAAGAACTTGCAAAGGGAAACGGCTACTACAGCGACTTGGTACGCCTTCAGACGGGGGTGGTATAATGGCAAGAAATACATATAAAGAAGACGAAAGACTCGAAGAGGCGTTTAACATAAAGCATCTCTTCAGAGCCTTCAAATACATAAAAAAATACCGCCGCCAGATGCTTGTTGCCTTGTTCATCAGTGCTCTCGGCGGAATGTTCGGCTACCTTTCGCCCATGATAGTAAGGCGCGCGCTTGATGTGGCCGTTCCCGATCAAAACACTGCTATGCTGTACCAGCTGGCAGGAATGCTTGCGGGCGTATACATCTTCAGTATCGCTTTTTCCACAATAAGAAGCAGACTTATGATCAATGCGAGCCAGAACATAATCTACGACATAAGAAAGGATCTGTTCGCGCATCTGCAGGAGCTTCCCTTTGCATACTATGACAACAGACCTCACGGAAAAATACTCATAAGAGTAGTAAATTACGTCAACTCCGTTTCCGACATGCTCTCAAACGGACTCATAAATGTCGTTCTCGAAGGCTTCAACCTGATCGTCATAATAGCCTTCATGTTCGCGACGGATGTAGAGCTCGCCCTTGTAGTAATGGCCGGTGTGCCCATACTTGCGATTTTCATGTTCTGGATAAAGAACAGACAGCGAAAAGCATGGCAGGCCGTGTCCAACAAAAACTCGAACCTTAACGCGTATCTGCAGGAGAACATCGTCGGCGCAAGGATCACACAGATATTTGCCCGCGAGGATGAGAACCTCGAAATATTCGAAGGCCTTTCTAAGGACTGCAAAAAGACATGGCTCACCGCGGTCAAGTATTCAAACCTCGTCTGGCCCGGAATCGACTCCATTTCGGTATGCGTAAGAGCAGCCATATTTATATTTGGTCTGGTCATTTTCGGGCAGGGAAACAAATCCCTCGGAACAATAGTTGCCATCTCAAGCTATGCTTCCTTCTTCTGGCAGCCCATCATGAACCTTGGCAACATTTTCAACAACTTCATCAACAACATCGCGTATCTTGAAAGAATATTCGAGACGATGGATGAACCCGTTACCGTTGCAGACAAAGAAGGCGCGGTGCCTCTGCCCGAAATAAAGGGCGATGTGGCCTTTGAAAATGTGTCCTTCTCATACGACGGCGAAACAGACATACTTAAAGATGTCTCCTTCTCCGTAAAAGCCGGCGAAAGCGTTGCCCTTGTCGGCCCCACCGGCGCCGGAAAGAGCACCATAGTAAACCTTATCTCAAGATTCTATGAGGTACAAAAGGGAAAAGTCACTATAGACGGGCACGATATTTCTGATGCCACCCTTAGATCCATCAGATCACAGATGGGAATAATGATGCAGGATTCCGTCATCTTTACCGGCACCATAGAAGACAACATAAGATACGGCAGGCTCGACGCCGACCTTGAAGAAATAAAGATAGTAAGCAAGATCGTCTGCGCCTCGGACTTCATATCACAGCTTCCGGGCGGCTATCAGACCCAGCTCCGCGAACGCGGAACCACTTTAAGCGAAGGCCAGAAGCAGCTCATCTGCTTTGCCCGCACGCTGCTTTCCGAGCCCCACATCCTCATACTTGACGAGGCGACCTCAAGC
>CADAQV010000199.1 GCA_902790095.1 uncultured Lachnospiraceae bacterium
CTGGAAGTAAGGCAGGTAAAAGAAAAGGTATTGATATGTTGTACTCTCAGGATCTTATAGAAGAGGTCAGAAGCAGAAATGACATAGTTGATGTCATATCCCAATACGTTTCCTTAAAGAGAAACGGAAACAGATATGTCGGACTATGCCCTTTTCACAATGAAAAGACTCCTTCGTTTTACGTAAACAGACAGAATCAGTTTTTTTACTGTTTTGGATGTCATGTGGGCGGAGATCTGTTCACCTTTATGAAAGACTATGAGAGCATGACATTTCAGGAGGCTGTAAAATATCTTGCTGACCGCGCGGGAGTAAGCCTTCCGGAGGTGCCGATGGGAGAGGAAGAAAAGAGAAAGCTCGATCAGGCAGACCGCATGAAGGATATGTACAAGGAAGCCGCCGTATTTTATTACAAAGCGCTTTTTACCCCTGCGGGAAAGAACGGTCTTGATTATTTCACAAAAAGAGGCCTTGACAGGGAGGCTATAAAAAAATACGGCCTTGGGTATGCGCCTTCGGGAAGCTATCTTTACAAGCATTTAAGGAGCAAGGGATATTCTGACAGAGAGCTTGCGGATTCAAGGCTTGTCAGGATAAATGAAAAGGGAGCATTTGACTTTTTCTGGAACAGAGTAATGTTTCCCATTTTTGACAAGGGAGGGCATGTTATAGCCTTTGGCGGCCGAGTTTTAGACGACAGCAAGCCAAAGTATGTCAATTCCGATGAAACGCTCATCTTTAAAAAGTCAAACAATTTGTACGGACAGCAGATAGCCGCAAAGAGCCGAGGCGACACTATCCTTTTGTGTGAAGGATATATGGATGTCATCGCCCTTCAGCAGGCAGGCTTTACAAACAGCGTCGCAGCCCTTGGAACGGCATTTAACTTGGATCACGTTCTTGCGATGAAAAGAACGTTCAGGGGAAAGGACAAGGTCATCTTAACTCTTGACAGCGACTCTGCCGGCAGGGCGTCTGCCAGAAAAGCGATCAACACGCTTCGTGAGGGCGGTTATGAAGATGTCAGGGTGCTTGATATGTCGCCCGCAAAAGACCCCGATGAGTTTATCAAGACTTACGGCGCAAAGGGCTACGCCGAAAGAATAGAGCAGGCACTTGATTCCTTCAGATTTGAAGTAAAGTGCAAAAGAAACGATTTCGATCTTTCCAATCCCGATCAAAAGACGGCCTTTCATCACAGCATAGCCGAAATGCTTTATCCCATAAGCGATGAAATGAAGCGGAACAATTATATGGAGGCAGTCTGCGAGCAGGAAGGCATAGAGCTTTCTGCCATGAGAAAGCTGGTCAATAAACTCGGCGAAGAAAACAGAGTAAAAAAAGTCGTGACTGTTTCCGAAGACACCGTGATCAGACAGGTGAAGAAGGATCCTCTTGACGGGGTGCTTCGTTCCGAGCAGATGCTCATAACTCTTATGGCTATGAGACCCGAGATAATAGACGCTGTTTCCGCTTATCTTAAAGAGGATGATTTTTCTTCAGAAATGGGAAGGGGTATCACCGCATTGATGTTTGAAAAAACTATGGGCGGAAAAATGACCCCTGCGCAGATAATGGAAAAGGTCGCAAAGAGCGATGAAGACACCGCGGCTGTTGCGGCATATTTTAATTACAACGGAAGCGAACTTAACGAAGGGACAGACCTTTCCAAAGTGCTCACGGATGCCGTAAAGCAGATAAAAAGAGCTTCGCTTCAAAGGCAGAGCGCCGGCTGCACGGATATGGCGCAGCTTCAAAAGATAGTATACGAACAAAGGGCTGTTAACACTATGGTGATAAATGTACCATAAAACGGACGCAAGATATGATATCTAAAAGACTGGAAATGATAGTAGGCCTGGTGCCGGCCTGCGACTGCGCAGCGGATATAGGCACCGATCACGGATATGTCCCGATCAGCCTTGCAAAGCGGGGCGATGTAAAAAAGATCATCGGCATGGATATAAGAAAAATGCCGCTTGAGAAGGCAAGAGAAAACATAAAAAGTGAGGGGCTTGAAGATAAAATAGAATTAAGGCTTTCGGACGGCGCGGCTGCTTTAAAAGAAGGAGAGGCCGATGTGATAGTCATATCCGGCATGGGCGGCAGTCTTATTGCAAAGATAATGAGGGAAAGAGAGGATGTTTTCAAAAAAGCATCACTGCTGGTTCTAAGTCCGCAGTCGGAAATAGCACAGTTTCGAAGGACGATACTTTTAAACGGGTATGATATAAAAGAAGAATCGGTTCTGGAAGAGGACGGGAAATACTATTTTCTGATGACGGTATCTTTTGATGATGTTTTGCATGATGACTATTCGGACGAAGAGCTTACATACGGAAGGGCCGGTCTGATAAAAAAAGATCCTGTTTTAAGAGAATTCATTAAGCGGGATATCAGGCTATCGGAGGATGTATTAAAAAAACTGGAGGGAAAATCGGGCCTATCTGCGGACGAAAAAAGATCTGAGCAGAAAAAAAAGATATGTATTGCCGAAAGGGCGATCGAAAGATACAAATAAATACGGCCATAATCATTTCAAGGGGGATCATAATAAAATGATTGTATATGTAAAGGGAAATAAATACGAGCTTAGAAAGGGCATGACATACGATCAGCTTGCCGCACAGGTAAAGGATCTGTATGAGCATGATATCTGTTTGGCGTTTTCTGCCGGGAAGCTCCGCGCGCTCGCATCCTTCATAACGGATGAAGGGGAGATCGAATTCATCACAACGGCAGACGACCTCGGCTGCGAATGTTACCGAAGAAGTCTTACTTTTCTGTGCCTGAAATCATTTTACGATGTATGCGGGAAAAAGAACGTAGATCATATAAAAGTCATGTTTTCGGTAAACAAGGGCTATTATCTTGAGGCAAGCGGAAATTTTGAGCTTAATGATGAGCTTTTGAAAAAGGTTGAAGACAGGATGCGCGAATACGCCGCAAAGGATGCGCCCATAGAAAGGATGAGCATTCCGACGACCGATGCCGTAAAGCTTTTTGAAAAGGAAAACATGCGTGACAAGAGCCGTCTTTTCGAATACAGAAGGGCCGGGCTTACCAATGTCTACGAAATAGACGGGTTCTATGATTATTTTTACGGCCATATGCTTCCTTCCTGCGGTAAGCTGAAAGTCTTCAAACTTTTTATGTACATGGAAGGTTTCGTGCTTCAGTTCCCTGCAAAGGAAAGACCGGAGGAGCTTTCGCCCTTTGTGGATTCCCCTAAGGTGTACGGAGCTCTCTTAGAATCCGAGCGCTGGAGCGAAAAGCTCGGCACCGAGACAGTAGGAGCGCTAAACGACCACATAGTGGATGGTACCATGCGCGACCTCATCTTAATTCAGGAGGCGAACCAGAACCAGAAGCTTTCGGATATAGCGACAGAGATAAAAAACAGGGGAACGATCAAATTCATTATGATCGCGGGTCCTTCATCATCCGGAAAGACGAGCTTTTCACACAGGCTCTCCATACATCTTCGCGCACACGGCCTTATTCCTCATCCCATAGGAGTCGACAATTATTTTGTAGACCGCG
>CADAQV010000200.1 GCA_902790095.1 uncultured Lachnospiraceae bacterium
TGGGAGCTGAGGAAGGCTCAAAGGAATCAAAAAAGAAAAAGTGAGACGCTGACCCTGTCCGGGGGTCATAAAAAACAAGAGAGAGGAAAGGAAATAATATGTCAGGCAATTTCGGAATCGGTAAGGCGCTTTTGATCGCAATAGGTGTAGGGATTATTCTTCCTATAGTATTTATCTTCGCATTCAGGATGGGCGAATCCAAAGAGAGAAATTATGTTCATAACGGTGTGCTGACGCCGTGCACGGTCGATACGGTCCTTACGGTCGGTGGAAAACAGCAGGTATCTGTAGTCTATCAGAATGCAAGCGGACAGACCATCAAAGCCAAGGCGATCTTAAACAAGAAAGTAAGAGCCGGTGAGGTCGTGGAGGCATATGTGCTTGCATCAGATCCTTACGAGGTTTATTACCCGGCATCGCCGATACTTAAATGGGTGCTCTATGGTATCATTGCCGTTGCCGCAATAGCAGCTTGGATACCTTTGATAGTCGTAATAAGGCAGGGCAAGATCGATAAGCTGGCTGCGCAGGCGCGGGCGATGAATAAGAAGAACGACTGGGATATATAAAAGGTTTTATGTGAGGTGCGGAGACGGCCATTGGGGGCGTTTTCGCATTTTTTGATTGGACTTTTTGAATAATAAAGTGTAAAATAAAATATATTTTATAGGAGGTATCATCATGGAAAAAGAGAACAGAAATACGACCGGGAAATTTGCACTTATCATCGGCATACTGGCGTTGGCGCTGTCGATCGCGACGTTTGTCATCGCCCTCGTAAAGCCCTGCAAGGATAACACAAAAGAAAACGGCGAAAACACCGATACCCAGTATGTATTGTACCTTGGCACCAACGACAAGGACACAAATCTGCCGGTCTATACCCCGGACGAATCAAAGGAAAAGGCTAAGGCCATCCTTATCGACAGCTTCGGCGGCTATACCATCCAGGAAGCAAACGGCGGCTGGATAGGCGATGACGGCACAGAGTATCAGGAGTATACACTTGTCATACACCTCAGCGACACCGACCTCGACACGGTACATTCCGTAGCGGCTAAATTTATAAAGGAATTCAATCAAAGTTCGATCCTTATACAGTCAAATCAGACCAAAACGGAATTTTATTCATAAAGTATAAAGTGAGACCCGGGGACGGGGTCATAGTCTCATTTTTGGGCTGACAGTTGACATGTTTTTTGTCAGCTTGTATGGAGAGATAGTATGGATATTGTGATAATAGCTCTGCTGGCTGTCGTTATAGTTCTCCTCATCATTGTGCTTGTCAGGCAATCTGCCGCAGGCGGGTACAAAAAAACGATATCGGAGAGTGAAGAGCGCATCCTAAGCAGTATAGATGATCTTTCGGACAATCAGATCGCGAGGTTTTCCGACATGAAGATCGCCGTGAATGAAAACGGCCATGGTATAACCGACAAAATAAACGAACAGTTCAGCGATATGATCCGGAAGGATGCCGAGGCCAGGCAGACTTCAAATGACAGGATGTCAGACGGCATCGCAAAGATGCAGCAGTCCATGGAAGTTAAGATGGGCGGGCTTAAGGACGATCTGAGCAGCGGTCTTAAGGACATCAACGAAAAGCTTGTCGAGACGGTCAAGGAAAATGCCGAAAGTCAGCAGAAGATAAGCGATAATCTGTCGGAAAGTCTTTCTAAGATCCAGAACATGACGGAAGAAAAATTGCTTGGAATACAAAAGGAAGTAAATGACAAGCTTGACGCATCTTTAAATAAACGTCTGGATGAGTCGTTCGAAAAGGTAACTAACCAGCTTACGCAGCTTTACAAGAGCCTTGGTGAGCTGGGGGAGATGTCTGACGGTATCGCTAATCTCAACAAAACGCTTTCGAATGTCAAGACCCGCGGAACATGGGGCGAGATACAGCTGGGCAGCATTCTTGAACAGACCATGACGGATTCACAGTACACCAAAAATGTAAAGGTGAAAAAGAATTCTGAGGATCTGGTCGAGTTTGCCATAAAGATCCCGTCAAGAGATGATGAAGAAAAGCCGGTTCTGCTCCCGATAGATTCAAAGTTCCCGCTTGATATCTACGGAAATCTTGTCGATGCGGCCGACGACGGCAACAAAGAAGCTTACGAAAAGTATTCGAAGGAGCTTGAAAACCGCATCAAAAACGAAGCGAAAACCATTAGGGACAAATATGTCAACCCGCCTGTCACGACGGATTTTGCCGTAATGTTCCTTCCGACCGAATCGCTTTACGCAGAAGTGCTTAGAATAAACGGGCTTGCGGAATTCTGCCAGAACAAATACCGCATAATCATTGCGAGCCCCTCCACGATAACCGCACTTTTAAACAGCCTCCGCGTCGGCTTTGCTAATATTGCCCTCAACAAAAAGACTGCCGAAGTCAGAAAGATACTCGAGGCTGTAAAAGCGCAGTATGGCATATTCGATGAGCTAATTGAAACGACTAAGAAAAAGCTTCAGGCGGCTGTAACAAGCACAGACGAATTGAAAGATCGTACCGTGAAAATACGTAATAAAATGTCCAAGATCGGCGAGATCGATCAGAAAGAATCCGATGCGATCCTGCTTATCGAGGAGGACCAGGAATGAGACCCCGGGACATGCCAAGATTGCGAAGCGATCCCGGCAGTCCGCGCTCACTTTTGGTTACATATCCTGAACACCGTCGCACGTGAAACATCCATTATCCTTGCAATCTGATTGACATTAAGTCCGTTGTCCTTAAGTATCCGAATATACTTATTCCGTTCTTTTCTGTCGAGCATCGAGGTCTCAGAGGCAGATTTGAGCCTCGTGACTGTTTTAAATACATCCAAAGCCGCCTCGTCGGACAGAGTATACTTCGCCTCGCGGTGGATATCCGCAAATGATTCATCATCTGCATCTTCATCGCCATGGGCAAAAATGTTTTGCAAAGCTTCCTTTGACCCCGCTACGCTGTAGGCAAAATCCACATTTACGAGTGCATTTTTCGCGCCATAATAAGCGGTAAAACTGCTCGAGCGGTATTCTGACGGATGAATGCAGATGTTTGCTTTCACGGGGTTATTGTGGATGTACATGAGAGTAGAGAAAAATGACGCATCAGTCTCGACGGACTTGCTGAAGAATCGATCCTGGAAAAGGTGGCCGCATCTATGATATTTATTGTTGTACCAGCGGGCAAAACGTGTTCCAAGACTCCGGAAAAAGGTTGATAAAATTTCAGGCTTGGCATTGATGAGCAGATGGACATGATTGTCCATCAAACAGTATGCATATATATCGATATCGTATTTTGTCCGGCAATCTGACAACATCAGGAGAAATTTACTGTAATCGGAGTCTTCCTCAAAGATAATATGCTGATTTACAGAACGCAGAACGACATGATATATGCCTGAAGAGCTGATGATCCGTGGCTTTCTGGGCATGATCACTCCTTAGAAAAATAGACTTTTAATAATTGTAATACAAAGAGGTGGAAAATGCAAGACAAAGATAAAAATGAGACT
>CADAQV010000201.1 GCA_902790095.1 uncultured Lachnospiraceae bacterium
GCTCGGAGGCGGCATCAGAAACGAAGAAGACCTTGAAGAAGTACTGAACCTCGGTGTATACAGAGGTATCATCGGGACCAAAGCGGTATCGGACCCCGATTTTGTCGAAAGATGCATAAAAAGATTCGGAAGCGAACATGTGGTCATCGGCATAGATGCCAAGAACGGGCTTGTCGCAACGCACGGCTGGGAGGCTGTAAGTGATGTCACTGCAATAGAGCTTGGAAAAAAAATGGCAGAGCTTGGTGTAAAGACTATAGTCTATACAGATATTTCAAAGGACGGAATGCTTGCAGGGCCCAATGTCGAGGCAACAGCTACATTGTCCGATGAAACCGGCATTGACATCATAGCAAGCGGCGGAGTCTCGAAAATGGAAGACCTTGACAGGATATGCGAGGCCGGCATCCACGGAGCTATAATCGGAAAGGCATTGTATGAAAAACGTATAATCCTTTCGGATGCGGTAAAAAGATTTAAGGAGCAGTAGGATATGTCACTTGAAAACAAGATCGTTGTAGTATATTTGGACGAAGGCTTTGAATGGAGGGGTGTCCATAATGAAGTCTTTAAGATAAGGCTGTTACTTGCTGATGCCATCATGTTCATAGACAGATCGGTAACAGATGAAGGAAAGGAGAATGCCCTTCACTTTTTAAAGAGCATTCACGAAAACTGCGATATTCCTTTTATCGGTGCCGGAAATGTAAGGAGATTTGAGGATGTAAAAAAGTACCTCTATGCAGGTGCGTCCTTCGTTGTCTGCAATGAAAAAGAAGAAAGCAGCTACGCAGACGGCGTAAAAAGATTCGGAGAAGAAAAGGTAAGACAGTTTGATTATGAAAGCCGCATCCTTAAGGTAATGGACAATTATGTCTTAAACGGCGGTATCGAGATCAAAAAAGAGCAGCCTGCATTTTCGTGGAGCGATATCAAACTGAATTCTGACGGAATGGTTCCGGTTATAGTTCAGGATCATATAACGGGCGAAGTGCTGATGCTTGCCTATATGAACGAAGAAGCGTTTAAAGAGACCATCCGCCGCAGAATGATGGTATATTTTTCAAGAAGCAGACAGAATCTCTGGCTTAAGGGAGAAACTTCCGGACATTACCAGTACCTTAAGAGCATGGCCCTTGACTGTGACAAGGACACTATCCTTTGCAAGGTGATGCAGCTTGGAGCAGCCTGCCACACAGGGGCATACAGCTGTTTCTTCAACGATGTCATAAAAAACAACGAAAAAGAGATCCGTCCCGAAGAGGTTCCGGGAAAGGTGATGAGCGTGATCCTCGATCGCAAAGCCAATCCCAAGGAAGGTTCATATACCAATTATCTGTTTGACAAGGGAATTGACAAGATCCTCAAAAAATGCGGCGAAGAGGCATCAGAGATAATAATCGCGGCAAAAAATCCCGATAAAGAAGAGATAAAATACGAAATAGCGGATTTTCTCTATCATGTAATGGTACTTATGGCCGAAAAAGGCATCACTTGGGAAGATGTAATGAAAGAGCTTCTCGCAAGATAAATACCCGGAGGAAATAATGGCGACAAAAGTATATTTTCATCTGCCCGGACTCAGGCAGAATTTTGTGCTCAACATGATATTTGTTAAGCTGATGAGGGATTATCCGAACTTTTTTATGAGCAATGTAGAAATAGGATCCTTTTACGGAGAATTTCCATGCTCAAGATGGAACGGAGGAAGAGTCAGCGTTGCCGATCAGTGCGATGCAAATTATATACGTCACGTGATAGATGATGTAAACTCTGCAGGTATACCCATCAGATATACATATACAAACCCTCTTCTTACAGAAGCTGATCTTGACGATGAATACTGCAATTTCTGCATGCAGGCTGCCGACAACGGTATGAATGAGGTTTTGGTGGTATCTCCCATACTCGAAGAATATATCCGCAAAAAATATCCTCGTTTCAAGATAAACAGTTCTACCTGCAAAGAGATACGAAATATTGATGATGTAAATGCGGAACTTAAAAAAGATTATAATCTCGTGGTTTTGGATTATAATTTCAATAATGATTTTAAGGTCCTCGAAAAGATAGCTTCACGCGCGAAATGCGAGATCCTTGTAAATGCATGCTGCGAGCCGAATTGCAAAAGAAGAGGAGAACATTACAGATTCCTCGCAAAGCAGCAGATGCAGGCCCTCGACAACCGCAAGCTTCCGGAAGAGGAAAGAGTCCCCATACAGGAATGGAAATGCAAATGGGAACATCTTCCCACCATCTATTCTATCTGCGGGTATAAGACCTTTGTTTCGCATAACGATCTTTGGAACAAATACGTATCCATGGGCTTTTGCAATTTCAAGATCGAAGGCCGTATCACGGATATGTTAAATGTCATGGATACATATTGCTATTACATGGCAAAACCCGAATGCAGGGACGCAGTCAGAATGATGTGCCTTATACAGATGGAGAATATGAAGCTGATAACGCTTGCTAAACCAAGGCGGATGGAGTGGCATCCCGGCGACTGACAGGGCAGGTGATCTTATGATTTCAAGAAAACTCGCTCTCCCCGATGAGATCTTGCTCGAAATAGAAAAACCCGCAAGATACATCGGCGGAGAAGTAAATTCGGTAAATAAAGCGTTTAAAGGCGGCGTGGATGTGAATTTCTGCATGTGCTTTCCCGACCTTTACGAGATCGGGATGAGCCATTTGGGGATACAGATCCTTTACGATATGTTCAATAAATTTGAAAATACGGCCTGTGACAGGGTATATTCACCCGATATGGATCTTGATAAGATCCTGAGGGAGAGGAATATACCCTTGTTTGCAGTGGAGAGTCAAAGGCCGATCAAGGACTTTGACTTTTTAGGTATAACTCTTCAGTACGAACTGTGTTATTCAAACTGCCTTCAGATATTGGATCTTTCTGGTATTCCCATGCTTTCATGTGAAAGAGATGATGATGACCCTATAGTTATAGGCGGCGGTCCCTGTTCCTATAACCCCGAACCTATTGCCGACTTTTTCGACATGTTTTATATAGGGGAAGGTGAGACAAGGTATGCCGAGCTTTTGGATCTTTACAGAAAAATAAAAGCAAAGTACGGCAGGGGCTTCAGAAAAGAGTTCTTAAAGCAGGCGGCAAAGATACCGGGTATATATGTGCCTTCAATGTATGAAGTGACTTATTACGATGAAAACGATGGAGATGAGCAAAAGGCAGGCACCATCAAAAGCTTCGCGCCCATATACGAGGATATTCCCACCGTTATCCGCAAGGAAATAGTGATGGATGTCAGCAACACATATTATCCCACGGCTCCTGTTGTGCCTTATATCAAAGCGGCCCAGGACAGGGTGGTTTTGGAGATACAAAGGGGCTGTATAAGGGGCTGCAGATTCTGCCAGGCAGGAATGATCTACAGACCTGTAAGAGAGAGAAATGTCGAATATTTGAAATCGCTTGCGGATGAGCTTTTAAAGAATACCGGACACGAAGAGATAA
>CADAQV010000202.1:0-3493 GCA_902790095.1 uncultured Lachnospiraceae bacterium
ACAAGGTACATTCCGAGGCCGTAGCCGGGTTTGTCCTTTTCTTTCTTTCCCCTGTAGTATTTTTCAACGATAAGGGGGAGCTCTTCGTTTGAAACGCCGGGGCCGAAATCCCTTACAGTCACTTTTATAAATCTTGATGGGACCGCCTGCACCTCTTCAAAGGAAACATGTATATCTGTTCCGGCGTATTTATACGAGTTTGAAACTACATTGTCGATGACCTGCTCCATCCTGAGCTTGTCAAGATAGACAAGGCACTGGGGGATATGGCCGTCTATAATGATATTTCCGTAGTCCTTCATTTTGAGGAAGCACTCTTCTATCCACTTTGACTCGGTCTCTTCTGGAATGACCTGCACTTCTTTAAGGTCGTCGAGGTTTGCATGGAAGACATCATCCACAAGCTCGCTTATGGTATTTATGCGGTCGCTTATGATATCGATCTTTTCGAGTGTGTTTTCCGCATCATCCTTTGTCATATCGATCCTGTCATCACCTGAATCACCGATCTTTTTAAGATACTTTCTGTATGTAATGTCCATCACATCGCAGGTCGCGCGGATGGTGGCAACGGGCGTTTTAAGGTCGTGGCTGAGTTCTGCGGCAAACTCTCTTTTTGTCCGGTCTGCCTCAAGCTCTCTTTTTTTTGCCTCTTTAAGTTCCTCTCGCATAAGGTCGAAGCTTTCGGTAAAGCCGCCGTAATGGTCGCCCTTGCGGATGGGGAGGGGCACATCAAGATTGCCCTTTGCGATCTCGCGCGCAAAAAGCTGCATTTCCTCGACGGGCTTTATCTCTTTTTTGTATACAAACCATATAAAGAGAAGGCCGCCGATAAACAGTACTGCCCAGAAGACTGCCATGCATACGATGAGCTGATGCCTGTAGGTATCTATGCCGGCGCCCATATTGCCCCATATTTTTTTATAAATTTCAAGTTCGGCGTCGGAATATCCGCCGATGCTCTGCCATCCCATCTTTAATCGGCTGACATGAATAAACATCCCCATAAGGCCGGCGAGCATCAATATGATGTAGGCCGCCGCAATTTTTCTTAATCTTTTCATAACGCACTACAGTTCAAGAATATATCCTGTCCCCCACACGGTCTTTATGTATTTAGGTTCGTTCGGGTCTTCCTCAAGCTTTTCGCGAAGCTTTCTTATGTGGACGTTAAGAGTACCGTCCGAATAGAATGTATCGCCCCAGACTTCTTCGAAAAGCCGGTCTTTTGATACGATCGTGTTTTTATGTTCGTAAAGGCACTTCATAAGGGCGTATTCCTTGGCCTTAAGGCTTATCCTTTGGCCTTTGAGGATCACCGACATGGTAGCATCGTCAAGAGTGATATCGGGCATTTTTGCGTTGTCATATGCTATGCCCGTCTGTCCGGACGATGCGTCCTTTTCCGCCTCAAGTGCCTTAAGCTGCTTTACTCTTTTCAGATTGACCTTTACCTTGGCAAGCAGCACCGAAAGGCTGTAGGGCTTTTTGACATAATCATCTCCGCCGACGCTTAAGGCTATGAGCACATCATCGTCGCTCTGCCTTGCGCTTATAAAGAGTATCGGGATCTGGTATTTTTCTCTTATGGTTCTGCAGACTTCAAAACCGAGACCGTCGCCGAGGTTTATGTCCAGCAATATGACATCGGCCGTATTCTCCTTTAAAAAGGCATAGCAAGACGCAGCACTTTCCACATGCTGCGTCTTAACATCAAACATTTCAAAATATTCAGCCGTCATTTTGGACAATGCGACTTCATCATCCACGATCAGACAATCATAATGCATCTTATCACCTCATTTTGCGTTTGCATATCAAACGCCGTTAAGAAATTGCATAATTATTATAGCATATAGGTGTCATGTCTTCAATAAAAGTATCATTCTTCGGTTATCATTTCCACGGGAATTATTCTCTTTACTCTCCTGCCCGCCATGGCCGATGTCAAAAATGCCACGGCAACTATTCCTGCCATTACTACCAGCGTCCAGACGAAGGATATCGAGAATTCGATCCTTTGAATACCCATGTAATAGAATGCAAGCTTTACAACGCTTTTTCCTGCCTCGCCCGCTGCCAGTGCACCGATCAGTGTTCCGCAAAGGATAACGGGGATATTTGAAAGCGCTATCTGAAGGCCGAGTTCGCGGCTGCTCATTCCGAGAGCTTTTGATACGCCCATGTCTCTCCATTCGCGGTTGATCTTTGCCCTTATGATAAGTGATTCGACAAATATGACCACGATCACGGTAAGCACTGAAAAGACTACGCATATTACGCCCATGGCAGATGTCATGCCGTCTATGGTCGCACCCATCATATCATGACTGTTTATTATATTAAAGCTCAGATCGTTTTCTTTCTCATACTCTCTTATAAACTTTACGAATTCATCGTAGGTCACGCCTTCTTTAAAGGTAACATAATAGCTGATCACATCCGTGGAAAGGCCGAGCCTTTCGGCTCCGGAGAAAAGAATCGTAAGCGTCTGTCCGGCATTCTGCATTCTTTGATTCGTACCGCATACTATAAAGTCTTTTTTGGTACTGCCGTTTGCAAGCGATACCACATCCCCGGGCTTTACGCCGATCGTATCCGCTACTATTGAAGTGAGCATGATCTCATTATCGTTTTCCGGGAAACGACCTTCTATTATGACTTTGTTTATAGCATATTTTTCACTGTCATTTATTACGGTATTGTATTTTTCACTCTTGCCGTTATACTCAATTACCATATCCTTATCGAGCTCGCAAAGGACATTGTCTACCATGTCAAGCTTTCTGAGCTCGCCCTCGAGGCCGGATTTTCCTGTCAGCATAACATCGCCGAATTCGAGTCCCATTATGCTTATGGCACCTTCAGGGTCGCCGCCGAAATTCTCCATAAGGCCGAATCCCAAAAGAGTAGATATTGTAAGTATTGCGGTTATGAGCAAAAGAAGGATGTTCTTTCCTATGCTTCCGAATGTTTCTTTGAGTGACAGCACTATAGATACAGGAAGATGCGTCTTTTCAAACGAAAAGCGGTTTCTTTTGTAATTGTGATTGTTTATACCTCCCCTTAAAGCATCGAGAACGCTGATCTTATTAAATTTGCGGGCCATAATTCTTACCGCCACAAAGATCACAAGGATCATTGCCGCCACTACTATGATCGCCGCAGGAATATTTACAAGTGCCTTGCTGCTTATGCCGAGAAGTGATTCCACAAATGACCCCCATGCGGGTGTCAGGGCGATCCCGGCAAGAGCGCCTAAGGTTGCACCCCAAAAGCCGATAAAGATTATCTGCATGGCAAGCGCGTTTTTAAGCTCTTTTACGGTGTATCCGCTTGCCTCTAAAATTCCGGTGTTCCTTATGTTTTTGTTAATAAAGTTGCTGACGGAAAATGAGAGGATGATTATGGCTATCGCAAGGATTATCATCGCGAAAACAAGTATTATCGCCATTACGATCTGCGGAAGCATCTTGTTTCCCCAGTGGATAAG
>CADAQV010000202.1:3542-5168 GCA_902790095.1 uncultured Lachnospiraceae bacterium
ATATCTTTTTCATAAGTCTCAAGCTTCTCCCTGTCATAAGTCAGGCTGTCATCGGTACCAATCTTATACAATTCGTTTTCGGTCACATTGAAAGACGACGTACCTGCATCCGAAAGGATAAGGCTTATCATGTCATCAGACAGATATATGTATAAGATATTTACCGAAATGCTTGAGCAGAAGAAGGGATTTTCGGTGTAGCCCGCAACCTTAAGCGCGTATTCTTTTTCACCAATCTTTAATTCAAATATGTCTCCTATTTCAAATTCGGCCTTCAGCATGAGAGGGATAAGGACATCGTTTTTCCCATACTCTTTGCTTTTGTCAACGACCTTCATCATTTTGGGGTCATCGTCAAAACTTTCGGCTATGAAGCTGTAATTGACATACTCTGACTTTTTGCTGTTTTTGTAATCTGCCGACATGCTTATAACACCTGACAGCTCATACTCGGTCAGACCGTTTTTTCTAATAGCCTCTTCCATGCACTTTTTTGAGTTTTCGCCATGCGGAACGGTCAGCAAAAGCTCCGGACCGTTTATCTCGTCAAATCTCTTATTGTATACATTATTTATATTGCTGAAAGAAGATACGGCCATAAAAACGAGAAGCGCCGTCAGGGCGGTCAGGATGAAAAAAGTGATCATATCGCCGCGCTGCTTCTTCATGTTGTTCTTTGCTATAACAAATAATCTGTACATTTTTTCGCCCTTTCTTAATTACCATCCCATTGCCGCAAGGAAATCCTTGAGCTTTCTGTGCCTTTGCACTGCCTCTTCGCGTCTTGGATTTGTTTCGTCTTTGTAGTCGCCCGGATACGGCCCGAGGTCGCATTCATCCGAAATAACGCCGTCTGCAAGATAGATGATGCGGTTTCCGCGTTCTGCAGCCATGAGCGTATGTGTTACCATCACTATGCTCTGTCCGTCGCCGTTGAGTCCGGACAGGATATCAAGTACATTTTTGGTATTCTGTGAGTTTAATGCTCCTGTAGGCTCGTCCGCGAAAAGGATCTCGGGGGAGTTTATAACTCCTCTTACCACAGCGACTCTTTGCTGCTGCCCACCGGATAACTGTGCGGGGAACTTATTTGCATCCGCTTCTGTTATCTGTACTCTTGAAAAAAGCTCCCTTGTTTTGTTTGCAAGTTCTTTTCTGTCCGCATGTTTTAAAAGGCCGCAGATCATAACATTATCCATGGCGCTCATGGAGTCGTTTAAGTAATTCTGCTGGAAGACAAAGCCCACATGATCCCTTCTGAATCTTGCAAGTCTGTCATTTGAATATCCGGATATTTCAATGCCATCCGACAGTTCTTCACCGTCCTTGACATAGTATTTTATGTTTCCTATCGAAGGCCTGTCCATCCCGGAAAGGGCATATAAGAGGGTGCTTTTTCCGGAGCCCGAGTTGCCCATGACTACGGTGAAATCTCCTTTGTAAATATCAAGATCAAGATTCTTCAGTACATGTTGCTGTACCGATCCGTTTGAAAATGTCTTTGAAAGATCCTTTGCGCTTAATACAACTTTTTTATCCACTGTTTTTTCTCCTTTTTTGTATTGCTGTATCTGTTTTTTCTTTGATGATGCCACTATACAACAAAAAACGCAGAAAGTCTTGATC
>CADAQV010000203.1 GCA_902790095.1 uncultured Lachnospiraceae bacterium
TGATACCACAAATGATTCCGAAAAGCAAACATTTGTTCTTCGTGGCATTGGACAAATGGAATCGCTCGACAAAAAATATTTTTAAAAAAATCAAATCCTGAAAGGGGCGATATGTTATTATAAAAGAGCGCGAAGCCAAAAGCTTCGCGCCATTTTTGATGAAAAAATGAGACTCTGACTCCGTCCCGGGGTCTCAAGTTAGAATCGGTATCAAATTGCGAAACATCCTGTTGCGCAATTCCGATATCCGGAAAGAGTCGATAGAACTGATGCATATACAACAGATTTCTGGGAGAAAAGGACTTAACATCTGGGAGCTCATGCTGCAGATCCCTGCTGATCTGCGTATAAAACTTGCTTCCCCAAGCATACTCCCCCTTCTTGGCGTCCATATCCCTGCCTAACAGCCAATAAAAGCGGAGCATTTCATCGTTTACTTTTACAGCAGCCTTGATCTGACTCTGTCTGAAGCGCTTAGACACAACCTGCATCACTCAGGGTGCTCTCATTTCCTATCGGGCAGTTCACCAATATTGCCTTTATTGTCAAAGCAAACAGAAGTATAATGTATTTCGATAATTTTTGAATATTTTTTATTTTTCCCCAACGTTTTGGGGTCCTCAATTGTATTAGTAGTGAAGGGAGGTTTGAGCGATATGTCAAAATCTTTGTTACGTACGGACAAAGAGATTGCTGATATATATAAACGGCACAGTAAAACAATATATCGCGTCTGCTACGGCTTCATGAAGAACACTGCCGATACAGAGGATGCTGTTCAGGATACTTTTATCCGGCTGATCAAGAAAGGGCCGGCTTTTGAGAGTGAAGAGCATGAGAAGGCATGGCTGATCAGGACCGCCACGAACATCTGCAAAAACATGCTGAAACACTGGTGGCGCAGGCACGAGAATATTGAAGATCATTATGATATAGAGAGCCCGGAGGCGGTGGATATAGCCAAAGCCGATGATGTGCTTTCGGCGGTCATGGGTCTTCCGGACAAATACAAGACGGTCGTTTATCTGTATTACTATGAGGGCTACTCAAGCGTGCAGATCGCTGATATCCTCGCAAAACCGCAATCGACAGTCCGCAATTACCTGCGCGAAGCTCGCGCTATCCTGAAAGAAAGGTTAGGTGATCATTTCGATGAAGAACAGTAAGATCATAACTTCATGGGACAAGATTCTGCCGGGCGAGACGGCCGATGAACGCATGCTTTCTGCCATACTTACGGCAAACCGCCCGACTCAAGACGGAAAGGGAAAGGTGAGTATTATGTCGAAGACAAAATCTAAGATGGCTATATGGATCCCCATAGCCGCCTGCCTGGTCGTATTTGCTGCCATAGCAGGAATCATGGGGCCAAAGCTTATTCAAAAAGAAAAGGCCTGGCCGGAGAAGCACGTTGCCGGGAAAGACGCATCAAACGAGGGCGAGATCTACGGCCCTATCACGAAGGATACGTGGGACAATACCGGTAATGCCGGAAGATACACTGATCTTTTGTATTCGGATACAGAATACAAAACCTGTGTTTTAGCTATAAGGCCTGAAGATAAGGGAAATCTCCTTGGAAATGCCAAAGTGACCGGTCAGGATCATTTTTCCGGAGAGATCCACGAAATGGATGTTGAAGTTTTTGAGATAAACGGCTCCAGCCCTAAATGCGTTGTAGCGGTTTATTTCACGGAGCCTGATTCAAGTGTAAACGGGCAGACTTATGTATACGCCTACATGAATACAGGCTATACACCGGCAACGCTGGGAGATCTTATTAAGGATCTTGGGCTTGAAAAGCATCTGAATGTAGGACTTGTTTATAAATATCAGCAGGGGCAGGATACGATCGTATTTGAAAATGTGGAAGCAGCTAAAGTTCTTGAACTGCTGCAGGCTAATGCAGATGTGGCCAATGCTCCGGATACCTCTCCCGGAAGAACGGTGATGAGCATAGGCGTCGACTACCTTGGAAAAGGGATGAACAAAGGCATTTCTCTGACAGAGGACGGCTATCTCTGGACCAACATCCTTGATACCGGTAAGTACTTCTACATCGGCAAGGATAAGGTAGATGAGTTTGTGGATCATGTGACCAAAAACTGCGAAGGCTATATCTACATCTACGATGAGCCGGATGCAGCAAATGAAGTAACAGAATAAGATATTTAATGCAAAGACCGCCTACGATGATTCAATAAAGATCATCGTCGGCGGCCTCATTCGTTCTGCTGTTTCTGCAGTAATCCATGTACCGCCCATAGAGCTGAAGGCCTTCACGGGCGGTAAGCTTCAAGAAAAAATGAGACTATGACCCCGTCCCCGGGTCTCATTTTTATGCAAAATCAAAATAGTTGTCCGGGCATGGATATCCGTCGCGCGTGATATCGATAAAGAAGGCCGCATAGGCCGATTCCTTGTAGGCGCGAAGCCATACGGCGCCGAGGATGTGTGCGGTAAAAGCGTCAAGGATGGTCCAGCCAAGGAAGGAAAGATCCATGATAAAGAGGTCCATCTTTTCACCTTCCATAAGATCGACGCTTCTTTGCTGCGCTTCGGAATAGCTTAGGGCAGGATCTGAAGCTATGAGGTATGGAATCAGTCTGTATTGATAGTATTTTATTATTCCGGGCACTATAAACAGGAGCGACCAGAGGATGATCTTCACCCACATGATAAGCTCTACTGTAAAGAACTTAAATGCATTTGCTGCGCTGTATGAAAACACCAGGCGGGTGGACGGCTCCGGATCTATGCCGGGCACGTATTTCTGCGCATACATGTAGAAGGCTTTTTCGCCGTACTGGAGGATCACTCCGACGATACCCATTATAATAAGTCCGATTCCAAGGAGCAGGAAGAACAACATGGGTATCTCAATATTGATCCATAAGATACGTACCCTTGCCATCCATCTGCCGTAATACCATCCTGAGCCCAGGTTATACACTATGGTATCGGCGCTTTGGAAATGAATGTTCTCGCTTATAAATCCTCCCGTCAAAAGCAGGATCAGAAACGAAACAGGCATCATTACCGCAGCAAATCTTCCGGAAATGTCTTTTCCAACAAATTTATATTGCAGACGATCAAACATTGCATTTTCTCCTTTCGATCGATATATAGGGTATCATACCACGAAAGCGGATGCATAATATACTTTTTTTTACCAAATATCTTACAACATTCTTAACGAAAGTGAGACTGGGGGACGGGGTCAGAGTCTCATTTTTGAAGCAAAAATGAGACTCTGACCCCGTCCCCCAGTCTCACTTTCTAGGTAAGTATATCCCTTGCGGCTTCCCCTTCATCCGCAAATACCATGAAATCGCCTATGCTTATCTTCACGGTATCGCCGGGTTTAAAGGAGTTATACAAAAGTGCCGGGGCGTTGATGCGAAGCTCGCTGCCGCCGACCGTTACTCTGATATCTGTGTTTTCGCCCATAAAATACTGGGCGGTGACTACTGCCGAAAT
>CADAQV010000204.1 GCA_902790095.1 uncultured Lachnospiraceae bacterium
CGTTTACCACATAGCTCTTTATTTCCGGTGAATCTATGACCTCAAAATGAATGTCATCCGCCTTTTTAAAACCGTAAGGCGCCGACTCTTCCCTCAGGATATATTTTCCTATGGGGATGTGGTCTATGTTCTTTGTGCTTCCGTCTGTCACAAAGCTGTAGAGCGCTTCACCTTCAGCCTCACCTTCAGCGTTTTCTTTGTATATGGAAAGAACTGCGCCTTTCAGGTGATCCTGCGTTTTTGCATCGTGCTTTGAAACGGCGACCTTTGTATAATCGTCTTCCATAGTAGCCTCGCAAAGCACATGCACGCCCTTGTCGTCATCTATGCTTATCTCTATTTCCGCAGCGGTAACATAGCCGGTTGCGGGCTGAAGCTCTCTTAAAAGGTACTTTCCTATGGGGATGTATTCAACGACAAGATCGGTCAGCTCTTTTTCTTTGTTAAACCTTTTATATGCCTTAAGGCCGTTTGATTCGTATTCGGAAGAAACGGTGATATCGTCCTCTTCGAAAGGTCCTGTAGTAAAGCTGAGCACCTCTTTTTCTGTCTCTTTTTCTATAAGAGTGAGCAAAGCACCCGATACCTCTATGGCCTTTCCTTCTTTGCCGCTTCCAAGCTCGATCTTGTTAATGACAAGTTCTGTATGGTCGTCCTTCATCTCCCGTACGGTCTTAACTCTGTCTTTTTCGATATAGAATTTAATATCCGCAGATGTAGTATAACCGTGATCCGTAGGTGCAGAGATCTCTTTGAGGACATACCATCCTTCGCTAAGTCCGCTTATGATGTGTACCTTAAGGCTGCCGTCTTCGTTTTCGCCTTCGCTGCCGCTTACCCACGAATCAACGGGGCTTACGTCTGTTATGTTTCCTTCTTCGTCGGCTTTGTATACGGAAAGCTCGGCGCCCTTTATCTCTTCGCCCGTAGTCATATCTATCTTTGTGACATAGAGCTCGCGGGTATTATTCACGATCTCAGCATATGCACACGCGCTGTAGCCTGCGCCCTGGGGGCTTATGATCACAAGCTCTGCGTCAAAGCCGTTTTCTTTTGCCTTGGCCTCATCTTCTTCGGAAAGCGGAAGAACGCCGAATACCGCCTCTGCCTTCTTTTCCGCTTTCTTTACTTTTGCGTCTGTAAGCTTGCCGCTAAATGCATAGGGGGTGACATCGACTTTTATAGTATAGGGATAAAGCACATATGAACTGTCTGCGCTTATCTCTTTTACATAAAATGTTCTTGTGTCTATACCGTCAAGGACTGACCAGCCGGGATAATATTCATAGAGCGATACGGCCCCGTAGCCGGAATCCTTAGTTGTTTTAAGTGTTGTCAAAAGGTCGGTGCACTCCGCATCCGTATATACGGCAAATTCGGCCTCTGCGGGATTTCCTTTGTCATCAAGCTTGTATATTCCAAAGGATCCGAAAAGCCTTTCAATGTCGTTTAAAAGGACCGTTTTGTTTTCCGTTTCCGTATCCTTTTGTTTCTGCTGTATCAGGTCTTCCAGCTCCGGGCCTGTAAGCGTCTTTTCGTTTCCTGCCGCATCTGTTACCGTAACGGATTCTTCTCTTGAGACGTATACTGCCTTTTCGTTTCCGTTGTAGTATTTCAGGTTCTTCCATGTGTAGGTATGATCCGGCTTATCCATAAGCTCGACGGGATTCATGATCTTTTTGCCATTCGCATCCTTTGTGACCTTTATAAGACTTCCGTCCGCCCCCTTTATATATAGCATGGCTTTGACTGATGTTATCCTGCTTTCGGCAAATTCGGAAGCAAACCGTTTTACTACGCTTGCAGAGGCAGTTTTGATATTGCTCTGTTTTATAACGACCCTGCCTGCGATCGCGGTATTCTTATCCTTGCTTCCCTTTATGTCAAGCCTGCTTATGGTATCATCCCATACATAGCCTTTTTCGGCGACTGACTTGTCCTCCTGAACAAAGACCGTAACAGTATCCGTCGGTCTTAAATATTTGTCCCTGTCATACCATTTTCCTTTAATTATATCTGTTGTGACATAAAAGATGTGCGAACCGTCATCTCCCGTTGCCGCACTTGCAAGGAGAACTGTCAGTGCTTCATCCGCGTAGACATTAAATATTATTCCGGGTACGGGAACATTTGCATCATCGGTCTTCATGACCTCAAACGCGCCGTACAGTTCGTTTTTCACCGTCTTGTTTTCGATTACGGTCACGCCGTTTTCCGTGTAAAGGGCAGTCTCAAAATACCCGGCTATTTTTTCCGCATCATCAAGCAATGCGCCGCCGTTATATTCGTCCTTAAATTTGACTGCCGTCTCTCTTGACGAATACTCTGCTTTCTTCTTTGAGGCGTTGTAATAAGAAAGACCGGTCCATGTGCAGCTAAAGTCATTTGCAGCCTCAAGCCTTGCCTCGCTGCCCTCTACATCTTTTCCGTCCTTTACTAAGATGACCTCTACATAATCTATTGCATCTTTGGCATCGCTGCTCTCATCATCTGCCGCAAATCTTTTTACGGCAGAGTGCGATGTGAGCTTGATATTCTTCTGCACAAAGTAAAACAGGCTTCCGCTCTCATCCTGCACGGCCAGTTCTTCGTCGCTTCCGTCTTTCTTTACGGACACTTTGCAGGCAAGCTCCGAAAGGCCTCCCGTAATGCTTACCCTGTATACGGAAGAATTCCACTTATAGTTCTTTTCCTTTGCCGATGCTTTGTTTTCTCTTACATAAAAGACCTTTACAGAGTTGTCGCTTCCGTCCGGATCTTTCGAAAGCCATTTTGTATCCGGGGCAAGTTCTTCCGTAACATTAAATACTGCGCTTCCGCTCTCATCGGTGAGCTTTGATGTGTTAAACGAATCCGCATTGCAGTCTTTAGAAGAATATACGTCGAATTTTATACCCTGAACCGTATTACCGGCATCATCCCTTTTTTCCACGCGAAATGCGCCTTTTAATTCATCATAGGTCGGGGTATTTAAAAGTATGGTTATCTCGCCGTCCTTACCATATGTTATAGTGTAAAGATCCTTGCTTATCTCGTTTCCGTTTGTGTCATAAACTGCACTTTCTCTTACGGAATAGCTGATCTCTCCGGCATCATCGGCAAACAAAAGATCCTTCCATGCATATTTCCAGTCTTCGTTCCTGCCTATAAGAATATCGTTTGCCACAGGCTTTCCGAAAGCGTCCTTTTTGACTTCCGCATCCTCACGGTTATCCATGACAAGTTTAAGCTTTACGCTTCCGACCATCTGCATTGCGGCCTCGGAGGTTATGGTGGTATTGCCTCCAAAGGTCTTTGTTCCGGATGCGGTCTTTGTCTTTATGTCATCCGTCGCAGTGAAAGTAAGCGCGTTTCCTTCGGTGCTGCCTTCAACCGTAAGCTTTGACTTTGGATTATTGAGTCTTCCTCCCGCTTCTCCGGGCGCTGCAGTATATATGCCGGCAG
>CADAQV010000205.1 GCA_902790095.1 uncultured Lachnospiraceae bacterium
GATTTTTTATCTCTTTTTTTTTTTTTTTTTCATTAACTACCGTCTTGGGATTTGCAAGAACAACAATAGACTTGTAGTTACTTGAAAAATTTTCATCAAAAACTTTTTCTGCGAGTCCAAGAAAACTACCTGTTTTGGCATCACGACGAACTTCTCTAAGGACATTCAAATGTCTTTCATTTTGCAGTAGCTTAATACAGCCCATGTTCGTACTTTTTTGAACAGGGTCTGGCTGGGCATACTTTCTCCGAAATATTAATGACACGCCGACACCAAGCTCCTGACAGTCCTCTTCCCAAGAGGGCAGTGCTTCTCTGGCCGCGCATGACAAATATCCATCGGCATATGCTGCTACTGCAGGTATTCAGTTATTGATACGACATATTTCAGAGCAGCCGGCATTCAGCCGGCTGCTCCGACCTTGATCCTGTCTGCCTTTGAAGCCCGCTTTTTATACCGGCGCTTTACGCGGCCTTTCCGCAGAGCATCCAGGGGGATCTGTGTTTTTTCCATTGCTTCCTTTGCCCGCAGGAATTCTTCCCATGCCTGCAAAACGTTCTGTTTTACCTTTTCAACATCTTCAAGTCTGATCTCCATATCTTCTTCCTCCTCTTTCTGTTTTTGTGTAACGATCTGATCACTCAACTTACGAGTTTATTATACATCCGGACTAAAGAGTCTTTAATCACTGTCTCAGAAAAATGAACCTGCCTATTTTTCTTAAACAGCAAAAAAACGACGCTCATCCAACGTTATGAAGTTTACTATAGTCAGATTAAGTTTTCTTTGAAGAAAGATTAAAAAATAGTTAATTCCCTGGTCCCGACCTTTTCCCTGAATCTGACATCATGCTCCACAAGCAGCATTGTGGGTTTATATTGCAAGATCAGCTTTTCGATCTGCATCCGCGAGAATACATCGATGTAGTTAAGCGGCTCATCCCATATGTACAGATGCGCCGGTGTTATGAGACTTGTTGCTATAAGCACCTTTTTCTTCTGGCCTTCGGAAAAATCTCTCATATCCTTATCAAACTGCTCCCTTTCAAGATCAAGCTGTCTTAATACGGCAAGGAACAGGCTTTCATTAAGACCTGTGGCATTGGCATATTCTCTAAGAGTGCCCTTTAGGAAAGATGTATCCTGGTTTATATAGGATATCTTAAGTCCCGATGCGACCCTTAGTTCTCCGGACACGTTTATCCCGCTGTCCTCTGCCTCACCCGGATCCTCTGCCGATCTAAGCAATATTGCTTTAATAAGGCTTGTCTTGCCGCATCCGTTCCTGCCGGTTAAGAACACTCTCTCACCCTGCCTTATATGAAATGTAAGATCCGTAAAAAGAGGAGCTCCCGGATCATACGAAAGTGTCAGATCCTTTGCCTCTATGAGCGTATCCTTATGATACTTAATCGGACCGATCTTAAGATCTGCGATCTGCTCTATATCTTTCAGCAGCCCTTCCTTTTGTGCGATCTCCCTGTCTATCCTCTTCTCATAAGACTTGACCCTGGACTGCATCTTCTTGGTCTTGGCCCCTATATATGAGCGCGTTGAGATATTTCTCTCCGGCTCTTTCAGCGGGTCGAAACCGATCTTGGTATTCTCGTTCTTTATTGCCCAGCGGTCACTTCTATCCGCAGCTGCCTTAAGCTTGCCTATCTCTTTTATGTGCTTTTCGTTCTCTGCCCTGGCAAAAGCATCTGCTCTTTCCTTATTTTCCTGCCAGGTAGAGAAATTTCCCTGAAGGACTTCTATACTGCTGCGGTTAAGCACCAGTATATGATCCGTCACGGCATCGAGAAGATCCCTGTCATGCGACACAAGTATGAAGCCTTTTTTTGACTCAAGATATTCCTTTACGATCTCCCGCGCATCTTTATCAAGATGATTGGTCGGCTCATCTATAAGAAGCATCTCATCATCTGATGCGAAAAGAACCGCAAGCATGACCCGGGTACGCTCTCCGTAACTTAAAGTACCAAACGGTCTGTACATACATTCCGGATCCATCCCTATCTGACCAAGCTGAACCAATATCTGCCATTCTTCCACCTGCGGCTTCCAGACAGAAGCCAGATCCGCAGCTTTTTTATTAAGATCACTCCCGGAAACGGCATACGGAAAGCAGTCAAAGACCGTACTGCCTGATATGTTTCCGACATACTCATATTTTCCCATAAAGAGATTTAAGAGTGTGGTCTTGCCCTTGCCGTTTCGGCCGATAAGACCGAGTTTCCATGATGTGTCGATACTGAAACTGACATCTTCAAATACATTGTCACCGCTGCCTTCGTATGAAAAAGTAAGATCACTTACCTGTAACCTGGCCATATAAATCAACCCCTTGTCCTTTCACAGAATAACATGAGGAAATATTCTGCACATAAATTTTCACTGTTTACTGCCACTTATCTCCGATTAGTGCGCCCTTGTAGTCACCCTGCTTTTCTATGATCTTAAAGTTGAGGGTTTTTGTTCCTCCAAATGCTCCGATACCCTTAAGCGTGACTTTTGCCGTACCCTTCTTTACGTTGTTTTTATAGCCGCTTACTACGAAATCCTTTCCGGGTTCAAGATCCCTTGGATCGGTTTTGCTGTCCGTATACAATATCTCTTTGAGATCGTCATCACCGAGCTGCACATAACTGCCTGTATATGGCTGTTCACTAATGCTCTTGATTATCTTTGTCTTTCTCAGGTCTGACGATGCTGCCATATACCTGAAGGATACCTTTACAGGATCTGCATCGCTGTAATTTCCTTTTCCGGTTATTGTAATAAAGACCTCTCCGCTTTCATCCGTATTGCCCTGAGCATAAGTAACAGTTTCACCTACCGTATAATCAGTTTTGGCTTTCAGCTTCTTGCCGTCAACATCGATAACGGTAACGGAAGGCTTTTTAAGCTTTTTCTTTGTAGTAAACTGGTCAGCAACCTCTATGGTTATACCCTTTGCACTCAGGCTCTGCTTTGTAATCTCGAACTTCAAAATGACGCTGCCTCTGTAGTTTCCCTTTCCCTTTACCTTTATCTCGGCTTTTTTATCTCCGTTCGTGACAGCCTTGTTCTTTGCATAAGACAGGGTATAATCCTTCCCTTCCTTCAGGGTGACATCTTTATCCTTTATAATGAGGGCAGGCTTTGCTCCGCCCTTTGCATAGGGAACTCTTTCCGAAAAGCTGTAAGTGAAATCGGAAGCGCTTCCGGCTTCCTGAAGCTTCCTGTTTCCGGTAATCTTGAATGTGGCTGTCTTTGTCCCGGCAGGGCTGCTTTCGTATGTCCCTATTCCTTCAAATACAACCGTTGCCGTACCGGGTTCGGTATTGTTTATTACCCTTGCAAGCCTGTAATCAGTTCCTTCGATCAATTT
>CADAQV010000206.1 GCA_902790095.1 uncultured Lachnospiraceae bacterium
CCAAAGACCGCAGCCGTGAAGGCCTTTATTCCGGGCATCGAGCCTGTTGTGGGAACAAGGGTCGGGTATGCGGAAAGGAACAATACCGCAGCTATTGCGGCAAGTCCGGAGCCTATCGCAAATGTCATTGAAATGGTCGCATTTACATTTATACCCATAAGGCGCGCGGCTGATTTATCCTCTGAGACCGCTCTCATGGCCTTTCCCATCTTTGTCTTAGATGTGAAGAATGTAAGGCCAAGCATGATGAGGATGCAGACTATAATGGTGACAATGGTCGTTCCCGATATCGTTATGCTTCCGATATTTACATTGGGGAAGAAATTCACCATATCGGGGAAGGACTTTGTATTGCTCGTCCAAATCAGAAGTGCCGTGTTCTGAAGGAAATATGACACACCTATAGCCGTGATCAAAACGGCAAGGCTCGTTGCCTGACGCAGAGGACGGTATGCCAGAAATTCGATGGTCACTCCAAGCACCGTGCATATGATGACGGAAGCAATGATGGCGGCCGGTATGTTCCAGCCAAGATATGTGTATGTGCAGAAGGATACATATCCTCCTATCATTATGACATCTCCGTGGGCAAAGTTGAGCATTTTCGCGATACCGTATACCATGGTATATCCAAGCGCGATTATCGCATATACGCTTCCGAGTCCAAGTCCGTTTATAATATTCTGAATAAACGCCATAACGCTCCCTCTTCTTTCTTTTTAAGCATTTTTCATACCGCGCGCGGGCGTGATATGAAAAACGATCAAAAATTCAAATTCCCTAAGGCCCCTTTTAAAGGGGCTTTAGGGTAATCAACCTTTAATTAAAGACCAACGTAAACGCCGTCCTTGATAACTACTGCCTTAGGTGCCTTATCAACTTCGCCTTCCTTAGACCACTGCATATTCTCACCGGTAATACCATTTGTTGAGAAGCCTGTGTCTGTAAGGACACTTATGAGTATCTCGCAAAGATCCTTTTCGGACTTGCCTGTAACATCAAGGCCGCCGTTTTTCTTTGCATAATATGTAAGCGCGTCATAGAATGTGTAGATAACATCATATCCGTCTGCGGCAAACTGTGAAGGTGTCTCGCCGTAATCCTTATTGAAGGTTGCAACGAAGTTCTTGGTCCTGTCATCTGTTGCATCTGCAGAGAAAGGTGTAAGTAAGATAACGCCTTCTGCAAGAGACTTGTCAAAGCCTTCGATACCAAGGATACCGTCCATACCGTCTACACCGAAGAACGTGGGGGCATAGCCTGCATCCTTAGCCTGCTTTAAGATAAGTGAAGCAGGTGTGTAGTAGATGGGAAGGAATACAAGATCTGCGCCTGCCTTCTGAGCATCTGCGATCTGTACTGAGAAATCGTTTGCTGTCTCATCTGTAAAGGTCGTTGTAGAAACGATATCGAGCTTAAGCTCTTCTGCCTTTGCCTTGAAGGTCTGATAGATACCTGTTGAGTATGCATCAGAGTTGTTGTAGATGATCGCGATCTTCGTTGCGAGCTTGTTGTCTGAAATGTACTGAGCTGACGCAGAACCCTGGTTGGGATCTGAGAAGCAAAGCTGGAATACGTTGTCGTTGTCTGCAGTTACCTTTGTTGATGATGCTGAAGGTGTGAGCATGAACACTCTGTCTTCGTAAGCCTTGGGTGCAACTGCGGTACAAGGTCCTGTTGTAACTGTTCCGGCAATTACCTGAACCTTCTTGTCAAGGAGCACGCCGTATGCGTTTACTGACTTTTCGCCGTCGTGCTCGTCATCCTCTGAAAGAAGTTCAAAGGTAACGCCGCCCTTGGCATTGATCTCGTTTACGGCGATCGTAGCACCATTCTTTACAGCGTTACCGTAGATTGCAGCACCGCCTGTAAGGGGTCCTATAAGACCGATCTTAAGGGTTCCTGTAAGTGCGTCCGTTCCGGTGGAAGCTTCCTTGCTTCCCGATTCGTTTGTTGCCTTGGTCTCTTCACTTGAGCTCTTAGAGCAGCCTGTGAAAGCGCCAAGACACATTGCAGCTGCAAGTCCTGCTGCAGCAAGTCTTTTTTTCATCATCTTTTTCTCCTCCTTAAATGAAAAAAATGTTGTATAAAAGTTTTAAAGTAAAAGGGACTGCCTGCCATCAGACAGCCCCCCTCGGCTTTAAAATTTTTTATACAACGAAATATACGGCTTTTTTGACGAAAAGTCAAGTCATTACAAGCGCTTTTTTCGTTTTTTGTCGTTTTTTATAAGGATTTACCACCCGCCGCATCATTTTCCGTTTATATCTGCTATAACAAATTCGGAAAAAGTGCAGGTCTTAAAGATGATCGCCCAGTCGGAAATGCCCGATGTTACTATAAAATCGGTATTGTCACGCTTTTCGTGTCCGTACACACGGTCATCGGCTTTAAAGAGCGCTTCAAATACGTTTGCCGGGAATACCTGTCCGCCGTGGGTATGTCCGGAAAGAACAAGGTCTACGCCCGATGCGGCCTGTGCGTCATAATCGTGGGGCTGATGGTCGATGACTATCATATATTTGGAAGTGTCCAGATCCTTTACAAGCTCTTCCATTGACGCTCTTCCGCCACCTCTTTGCTGCTCGGAGCGGTCCTGTCTTCCTATGATATAGAAACGATCATCTACAAGCACCGCTTCATCCTGAAGAACCGTGACGCCGTTTTTCTCAAGTTCTTTTATTATGTCATTTCCGGTATAGCTTCTGGAATTGTAATAGCCTTTGTCGTGATTTCCGAAAGAAAAATACACTCCGTACTTTGTCTTAAGCTCTCCAAGGGCCTTGCAGCTCCTTATCATGTCTTCCTTTGAAGTGTCATCATCCACAAAATCGCCTGCTACTATTAAAATATCGGGCTTTGCAGCCTGTATCTTTTCAAGATGCTTTGCAAATCCTTCGCCACCGAAGGTGGTGCCGACATGGGAATCGGCGATCATTGCAACCCTCAAGGTACCGACCTCTTTGTCGGTCGCGATATCGTAATCGGTCTCCCAGACGTTAAAATCAAGATAAGCGCCTATGCAAAGGAAAATGATCGTAAAGGCTATGGCTATGCCTCCGGCATAATACCTTTTCGGCTCCTTCTTTCTTTTTTTCCTTATGAGCATGTTCACAAGATCCGTCAGAAGCCAGAATACTATGAGATGAAGCAATGCAATGACGGCATTGATCGTCTTTATGGTAAGAACGAGTATTCCCAGCACTGCCGCAAAGAAGATAAGACATGCTGTATAGGCGGTCTTTTTCTTTTCCTTAAAAAGCTTTTTTACAAAACCGAACTTCGTCATTTTTTTTGCGCAGACGACCGCGGAGATGATTCCTCCGATATAAAGCCCGCCAAATAAAAGTGCCCACCACATACG
>CADAQV010000207.1 GCA_902790095.1 uncultured Lachnospiraceae bacterium
ATTAGCACCGAAGAAAGATTTCTCCGGTGCCAATACATATCTTATTCTTCTTCAGCCTGATCGCCTTCGGATGTATCACCGGAAAGCTCTGCCCTGTTAGCTCTTACCTGACGAAGGCTCTTGTCGCATGCCTGTACGAAAGCACTGAATGTCTTTCTTGTACTTTCAAGTGTGGAAATGAGAGCACCCTCCGTATTTGCAAGAAGGCCGTCCGTGTATTCGATAGCGCCCTGACGGATCTCATCCGCATCCTTCTGAGCATTGGATATGATGGCTTCGGCCTGTTCCCTTGCCTCTGCGATCATACGGTCGGAAATTGCCGTAGCCTGCTTAACGATATCATGCTCGTTGATCATCTTTCTGCATTCTTCTTCCGTATCGGCGATCATACGCTCTCTTTCTTCGTTTGCCTCTTCAAGAATACGGTTTCTGTTTGCAACTACCTTCTGAGCCTTTCTGACTTCATCCGGGCACTTTGTGCGGAGTTCTTCCAAAAACTCCTCCATCTGCTCCTTGTCAACATCTATCTTGTTTGCGGAAAAAGTCTTGGGCTTGCATCCTGCAAGATAATCCTCCATCTGCTGTATGATATCTTCAAACTTACTCATTTTGTCTCTCCTTTCATCCGGCCGTTATATAAGACCAAGCTTCTTTTTATTTATCTTTTCTTTAACTATATCGATTATCTCTTCGGGGACGAAGTGCGAAATATCGCCCTCATAAAAGCCCACTTCCTTAACTGTACTTGAAGAAAGATAAGCATATTTGAGATTGGTCGTCAAAAAGATCGTATCGATCTCGGGCGCTATGGCATGATTCGTCTGAGCAATGGACAATTCATATTCAAAATCCGTCACGGCACGAAGACCTCTGATCATCACGGTAGCGTTATACTGCCTGGCCAGTTCGACTGTAAGCCCCGAATATGACAATACTTCTACATTCGGGATGTCTGCAGTGATCTTTCTTAAAAGTTCACACCTTTCCTCTGCGGTAAAAAGTGCGTTCTTTTCACTGTTTACAAGCACTGCAACATATAACTTATCAACGATCTTTGATGCTCTTTTTATTACATCAAGATGTCCAAAGGTAGCCGGGTCAAAGCTTCCCGGATATAATCCTATGGCCATTATATCATCTCCTTTTTTTTATGAAAACATGCCGGTTCGTTTTGTAGGTCTTGACCTTTACTGTATCAAAACCAAGTTCGCCAAGATAATCGTCAAATGCAGTGTCCAAAGAACACTCAAATATTATAAGTGTATCGGGGCCCGCGCATTCCGATACGGCCAGCATTTCGATCACCTTTTTTTCAAACAGATGATCATACGGCGGATCCATAAAAATTATATCATATTTTTTGTTTTTTCCGGCAGAAGACAAAAACGAAAAAACATCCGATCTGTAAATATGTCCGCCATCAAGCTTCGTCTTTTTCAGATTGTCTTCTATGGCTTTTAAGGCATTTCTTTCGTTTTCCACAAAATCGCAGGATGCAGCACCTCTGCTCAAGGCTTCTATCCCGATCGCTCCGCTGCCCGAAAACAGATCCAGAAAATTTGCCCCAACAATGAACGGCTGGATCATATTGAACAAGGTCTCTTTGATGCGGTCGGTCGTCGGCCTGGTATTAAGACCTGCAGGCGCTGTAAGAGCGATATGCCTTGCGCGTCCGGCTATTACTCTCATACGGCATTATCCTTGATGTACTTGATAAGTTCATCCACCTGAGTAAATGCAAGACCTACGACGGTATCTGCCGCTCCGTAATAGATGGCTATTCTTCCCGTTGCCGCATCCGTAAGCGCAGCGCATGGGAATGTAACATTGGGAACATCGCCGACACATTCGTAAAGTTCTGTGGGATGGAATATATAAGGCTTGCAGCGGTATTTTACCTTCCAAGGCTCGTCTATATCAAGAATAGCCGCACCCATCGAATAGATCATACCGTTACAGGTCGTTCCGACACCATGGAATATAAGAAGCCAGCCTTCGTCTGTCTTTATCGGGATGGGACCCGCGCCGATCTTTGTCCACGCCCAGCCCTGAGCATTCATTACGAATCTGTGATATCCCCAGAATTCCATATCGGGGCTCTGGCTTATGTACATGTCACCAAAAGGTGTATGTCCGTTGTCTGAGGGTCTTGAGAACATAAGGAATCTGCCCCCTATCTTTTCGGGGAACATTACACCGTTTCTGTTAAAAGGAAGGAATGCATTCTCAAGCCTGTAAAATTTCTTAAAATCATAAGAATATGCAACGCCTATTGTGGCTCCGTGATACTGGGTGCACCATGTGACATAATATCTGTCTTCAATAAAGCATACTCTCGGGTCATAGCCGCATGCAACTCCTATGCAGTTGTCATTCGCATCATAAAGCGGCAGTGGGCTGTGCTCTATATCCCAGTTGATACCGTCATGCGATTTGCCGAGGAACAGGTGCTGTTCCATAGCCGTATCGTCGCTTCTGAATATGCCGACAAATTCTCCGTCCTTTGCAACTACAGCGGAATTAAAGATGCTGTTTGCTCCGGGGATCTGATTTCTCTTTACAATGGGGTTGCCGCTGTAACGCCATACGATGTCATTGCATCCTTCGGGGCGGTCTTCCCAGGGAATATTTGGCAGATTGTTTCCGATTATCATTTTTTAACCTTCCTTTATTTAAGATTTTATCTACTTACCACAGCAGTACTTGTATTTCTTCCCGCTTCCGCAGGGGCACGGGTCGTTGCGTCCTACTTTTTTGGGCTTTACTATCGTTGTTGAAGACTTCTGCTCCTTATAAAGCTCTTTTCTTCTTTCCTCTGTAAGGAGGTTATCCCACATGGGAAGCTCATATAGCCAGTTTGCCCTTGCCTCCACCATATTGTAATAAAGCTTTTCCTTGTCGTAATCAAGCGAAACGACTGTATCCTCATCCATTGTCTCGATGGGATTCGGTGTCTTCAAGCTGTCATTGATGCCGTCGAGCACACCTGTCATTGTCATGATATTAAAGCCGAACTTTTCGGCAAGTTCCTTAACGGAACCGCTTATAACTTCATCAGTTGAAAGGATCTTTTCATAAAAGCCCTTTTCAAGGTTGAAATAAGCTGCCCATATCCTATCATACTCCTGCTTTGTTCTTTCTGTCTCGTACGCATACTTGCGCCAGTTTTCCAAAAGTGTCATTTCGTTTACCTGCTGCCTTTTTGCAGCCGCTCCTTTGCTTTACTTATATTTTGTCTGTTTTTATCTCATCACCTTCACGGTGAATACAATACCTGTTCTTTCCGCTCTCTTTTGCTCTGTAAAGGGCAGAGTCGGCTTTCATGTAAATATCAAGGAATGTAGCTCCCTGCTTTACATAATG
>CADAQV010000208.1 GCA_902790095.1 uncultured Lachnospiraceae bacterium
GCGTCAAGCGGGATCCCCGTCTTTTCGTAATCACCCAGAGCCGTTCTGTTTTCAAGAACAATAAGCGCTCCCGTCTTGGTCTTTCCCATGGCAAAGCACGCTTCTATCATCGTCTCCATCGATTCATCCGAAAAATGCGCGCCCTTGTATGCATCGCCAAAAAGTATCGCGTCGGAAAAGATCTTCTTTCTTCCGAGCTGTTCAAGAGCCCTCCGAAGTTCCGGCTGGAAAAGCACGATCAGAGCAATGATGCCGACACTGAACATGCTGTTTAATATGGCTGTAATGACCTGCATGTTAAAGATCGCCGCAATCACAAGAACTATCAGTATGATGACAAGACCTTTCAAAAGAGTCCATGCCCTTGTGGATTTGAACCATATAAAAATATAATACAGACATACCGAAAGTATCAGTATCTCTATGATATTTCCAAATCCAATGGCCCCTGTGACCCATGACAGCATATCATTCAGGCTGTCGAGTACGGAATCAAACATTTCTTATACCTTGACGCAGGCTCTGTGTGCCCCGGCATCATGCCTGCAAAATGTGCCGGAGAAAGCCATATGGCTTTATTACTGTATTGTGTCTGAATATATTTCTTCTGCCCCTTCATCTTTTTCCGGGCCTAAAGTATCGGCCGTATTTTCTTCTTTAGCCCGGTCAAAGGTTTCTTCTGCAGCATCCTCTTCTTTTCTGCCCGGAACATCCGTAAGTGTATCTTCGGGCGGCGGAAGCTGCCGTTTATCATCAGGAGATGAGGTGGTATCGGTATTTTCTCTTACGAATGTCACATTGTCGGATGTCCTTGTGATGTTCTTTATATTGTGTGCCTTTATCCTTGTGACCTTCATGTCCTGAATGGCAACGGAAAGCTTCGGGACCGCCTTTACAAAGTAGACATATTCGTCGTCTTCAAACTGAAGTATCTCCTCTCTTGAATAATCGACCATGAAGAAGAAGAAAATGAGCACCACTCCCGTTACCGCCTCAAGCAAAACATTGATGGTGAGGACAAGGTAATTGACAGGGTCTCCAAGTACAGTCGACACAAGTATCGAAAGCAAAAACGTGCAGATGCATCCCGTTATGACCGCTATCACCCAGCTTCTCCTTGCCGAAAGCTTTCGGATAAGGTATACGATTATCGTGACGCCTGCGAGCAGAAAAATGTTTATCCAGAGACTTTCATCCAGGAAAACGCCCGTGGCGGTGGAAAGTATTTTTTTTGATATCGAAAGCGATGACGAGGCCGCATACATTCCCGTATTGCCGGCGACATAGGTCACAAACGACGAAACGATAATTCCCATGCACATGGGGATGGAGTAAAACGGTGTAAATATAAGGCCCGCTATCACCGGCATCGGCCCGAAAAACTGGGCAAGCCCCAAAACAATGGCCAGGGACATGCAATAGCTCTTGCCGGGTTTAAAAATAAAATATATCGCAATAAATACAAGGCAAAGCGCCGCATACACTATTGCCGCTTCAAGACCGACCGTATAGATCTCATAGCCGATCACTCCAAGAAGCATCGTGAGTATTGCCGAATGCGGCATAAAGCACATGATAAGCGCTATTGCAAGTACTATTACGGGCGATGAAAAAGGCCCCTTGTAACCAAGCGTTGCAGCCGTCATAAAAAGAGTCAGCACAATGAGCAGAAAAGCTGCCCCGGCATTTACGAATCTTCCGCTGTTTGCGTACAGACGCCTTATACGTTCCCTGAATTCGATAAGTGCCGTCATGTTCTGCCTCCCTTCTCCTTTTTAGCTGTTTTTATCCTTGCTTTTTTTGATGCTGCGGGAGCCGGGGCGCGGTTTTTAACGCCTTCATCCTCCCTTTCATACATAGCGCCAAGCTGTCTCATAAGCCCGGCATACTGTTTTACTTTCTGCTGCGATCTGCCGTATCTCACGGAAAAGATCACAAGAGAAAGTAATATATATATCGCTACGACCAGCGCATATATCATAAGACCCGAAACGATCATGAACGTCCAGTCCGCAGTCTGGGCCTGCTTTGGATATTCCTCTATAAAAAGAACAGCCGCTCCTCCCGCCATGATGGCAAAAAAGATCGTAATATAGAGCCAGACAACAAGAAAATGAGATACGACATATTCTTTTCTGTAATAATCGTTGGTCTCAAGCTCTTTTTTATTATTCTGTTCTATCATCTCAAGCCTTGCCATCAAGGCTATCCTGTTCTTGTTTATCATTTGTCATTTACCTTCAAGAAGATATCCTAAAACAGACATTATATAAAGACCTGCCGTTTCGGTCCTTAAGATCCTTTTTCCAAGCGTTACGGCCTTAAAACCGCATTCACATGCTTTTTCGACTTCGCTTTCGTCAAATCCGCCTTCAGGACCTATAAATACGGCTACAGACTGTCCCGGCAATATGGATTCGAAAACCTTTCTTGTTTCATCCATGGAGCTTCTCTCGTCCGCAAGCTCATAGGGCAAAAGCTTTACATCCGCATTTTCAGCATCCTTTACGGCATTTGTATATGTCATTGGCATGCCGACCTCGGGGAGTATTCCCCTGCCGCACTGCTTTGCCGCAGCCTCCGCAATGGCCTGCCATCTTTTCTGCTTTGATGCGGCCTTTGAAGCATCTACTTTTGCGATGCATCTCTTCATTTCAACGGGGACTATGCGGACAGCGCCAAGCTCAACGCATTTTTGGATTATAAGCTCAAGCTTGTCGGATTTGGGAATGCCCTGATATATGGTCACCGGGCAGGAAAGCTCCTGCTCACTTGCACGCCTGTATGAAATATCCGCATTTACTACCCCGTTTTCAAAAGAATCGATGATGCAGTAATATTCCATACCACTCTCATCGCAGGCTATAAAAGCCTCACCCTTCTTCATCCTGAGGACATTTATGCAATGATTGTAATCCTCACCTTCAAGGCTCAGTCTGTGACCTTCTATTTTGTCGTTTTTAACATAAAAATGCTGCATATACTTATTTGCGGCGGCAGACCATGCTCACCCAGTCCTTCTGATGATCTATCTCTAAAAGCTCGAAGGCATCGTTTGCCTCAAGCGCGGCCTTGACATCTGCCTCTTTGAGATTGATTATGCCCGAAGCGATATATATGCCGCCCTTTTTAAGATGAGGCGGAACTTCTTTTTGAAGAGGGATTATGACCTCTGCGAGAATGTTTGAGACCACCATGTCATAGCAGTCGTAGCCCACTTCGTCCTTTACGCTCTTATCATCTATTATGTTGCCGCAGATTACTTTCAAGTCTTCAGGTGCTATATCGTTTGCCTCTCTGTTTTCCACAGTTGCAACTATTGCGTTTTCATCAAGATCGGTTCCGACTGCAGACTCTGC
>CADAQV010000209.1:0-4317 GCA_902790095.1 uncultured Lachnospiraceae bacterium
TTCTGAATAGTTACCTCTTTTTTTCTAAATTATTATGACCAGATTATTTGAGTCTTTGCCGGATCAATCAGCCAGTTTGTAAAAACCTCTGATCGAAGTCAGGCGAGTTTTTTTCGGAATTTTTATTTCCTTTCCGTCTTTGAAAAGCGCACTCTTCTGCTCAAGAACGGTTCCGTGTCCGTTCTGATCGGTATTGCAGGCATAGACCATCCTGTAACTGTCAAAATCACGGATGTTCAAAAAGAAATATTTAGTACGTTTGATCTTCATCCTTATAAAAAGATCGATTATCTCTTTTTTGTCGATAGGCCCGTCTTTATCATAGCTCTGTGCAAATGACCATGTCGCAGGGTCGTCGTTTTCCGTAATCACATTTACAGTATAATACGAAGGATCAAAGTATTTGTAGTCGTTCTTGTACTTGTTTTTTTCATACACGCCTTCTCTCATTACATGAAAAGCATCACCTTCCAAGGCAAAATATGCCCTGAACACAGGAATAAAGCCGTTGTCGGCCCCGGCTTCTATCAGGTATTTGGGAGGCTTTTTCGGGTTGTATCTTTTTGTAAGAAGACTTACCAGCCCCTTCCAGGAAAGCACAAATATTAACACTATTACTATGAAGATGTCATGCAGAGTTTTTTTCATTTTCGCCTCGTTTTTCTTATTTTCTCCTTGTTAATTCATTATTCTCCATTGTAATCTGCCACCACACATTCGGGCTCGCAGTTAACCAACAGGCTTGCATTGTTTTTTAGCGAAGCAAGTATTTCCTTGATACCTGCTTCAGCGTTCTTTACTATTTCGTCCCGTTCTTCCCAAACAGAACGCGGAATCGATATTCTTTGGATATTGCATATGTACGCGGCTCTGTTTTCATCTGTTTCGATCGATTCTACAACCGTTATTCTTATTATTCGTTTCTTGTAGGACATATCGAAAAAGTTTGGAGTATTTCCGCGATCGTTTCCTATTTGAAACAAATAGATGCCGTTTGCTTTATCTGCGCACCAGAGGTGATATTTAGAATACGGAATGATCTTGAGATCCTGATCTTTGAAACCGATCTCCGTCCATAATTCTTTTTTGTTACCTACATTTTCAAATACATAGCTCATCTCTTGGCACGCTCTGCTTTCTTTGTTCGGTGCTGCCCTATTGCCGGAAATACAATTAATGTTTATCATAAAACTAAGGTTTTCGCAATCGATTTCTTAAATGTACCGCCTATAGAGTGCTATGGTTCTACAGGCGGTTATTGCGTAGTTTTCTCCATTTGTGATGTGCAGTTTTATTGCACTGTACATTTTCATTCTTGTCAATATCTTTTTTGCATCGTGCAATTTTATTGCATTTTTTTAAGTGTACCGCCTGTAGACGTCTTAGGAACTACAGGCGGTACATATTTCTTACAGTGTGTGATAATACGGGCAGATATTTTCATAATGCCCGTCTTTCATTCTGAAACCGCCGGGGATGGTTCCGAGCTGAACAAAGCCAAGCCGTTCTTTTCCCGAAATTGCATCCAACTTTTCTTCCTGTGGAAATGCTATTCCATCCTCAACAACTTCGTTCCATATGTCTATCATTTGCAAAAGGTCTTTTTCTTCGTATTCTCGAATCGTCATTTGTTACCCGGCTCCTTATCCTATATGTTGTAATCCTTCGACTTTAAAAATATGCATTTTCCGTCAAACACTTCTTTGCAGATTTTTAGCTCCAGTTCCTGTCTGTGGCGGAAATGTTCGAGCATATCAGCTTCGCCTTTAAGACCTTTTTCTTTTGCATAAGGCGAATTATCAAAAAAGCCCAGCATCAGAGGAAACCACAACTCCTTTCCTTTGTAATCGGATCTTTCTTTTCTGATGATGGCGATATTTTTTGCAATGTCTTCGGCGTATAAATACAGAATTTGATATTCTATTCCGGCAAGAGCTTCCTTGACTTCTTTATAGAAATCTACGATCTGCAGGTCGCTCATTTTTCGGAACAGGATCATGTCCTCTACGATATTTTGGAAAAGAGAGCATTCGAAAATGTTCTTATCTCCCGCGTAGTTTCTGTACCGCTTAAGGACGATTTCCTTGAAAGTTTTTGTTTCTGTTTTTCCGTTATAGATCTCATATTTTTCAAGGTCTTTGTGAAAGCCGGGAATGTCCGTGATTATCTTTGTATAGCAGATGATCATGCGGCCGTCTTCTTCAAAGCTTTTCTCCTTGATCTCATCCTGAATACTGTTGTATTTTTCGAGGATCGCGGCATATGTTTCTTTATCTACAAATGCACACCATGCGAGTTCAACGGGTGAATAATCGTCTTCGAATATTGCCGTGTGATCCGGGTACTTTTCGGAAAGCTTTTTTACAAGCGTGCTTTTTCCACTTCCCTGAAGTCCTTCAACAAAATAATTCATATATTTTCCTTTGGTTAATGTTTCGATTTATGTTTCGATTTTTGATGCTTCGGTTTCGACCCATGCGGGCTTAAATCCGCTTCTTATTGCAATGTTTTGGGAATGAATGTTTGCCGCGGCGGTACCGTAAAAAGGTACGTCTCCCATCTCGATTATCTTGTTTTTAAGAAGCGTCACAAGGTAGGAACCGACGCCTTTTGACCGGTATTCGGGAAGGACATCGATGCCTATCTGCTGCCAGTGTGGCGCATCCTCCGAGCAGCCGGCCATGCCCATGATGTTATCTCCGTCATAGGCAATTACTGCGATTCGATCCGGCCGAACAGGGCAGGGAGTTGGATACGATATCGCGTTTTGGAAGCGCTCATCGCCGTAGAAACTATTGATCTCGGCGTCATAAAGCCACTTTACTCGGAAACGCGCTTCTGTCTCGACTTTATAGCAAGGCAGGAACATGTGGTGCGTAGGGTCCATTTGATAGCCGTATTTTTTCAACTCTTCGTTTAGTTTCAGAAGGCTTTCAAACTCAAAAAGGCGATGCCCCTCCACGTCTTTAACAAGTGCGCGCAGGAAATCATGCAGGCGTTCATCTGCCATAATGACGGTATTTTGTCCGCATGTAGCCATCTGCACAAAAATATCGGGGCTGTATTTTCTTCTTCCTTCATTCCAGGCGGGAAGAGTTATGATGTTTTCCGAAGATTGAAAATCTCCCGGGGTGGCATTATAATCCACCGCCAACTGATCTAAAAGTTTTTTGTAGTATTCTTTAAACATGTGCTTATATATAATTTCAATCCCCCATCTGCTTTGCTATCTTTACGACTCTGCTGGTTCCGAGGCGGTCGGCACCGAGTTCGATAAATTTCTGCGCATCTTCTAAGGTGGAAATGCCGCCGGCGGCTTTTATTTTCACAGCGGGATCGACATATTTTTTGTCGTCAAAGGTGGCGCCGGCAGCGCTAAAGCCGGTGGAGGTCTTGATATAATCCGCGCCGGAAGCAGAGACTATTCTGCACATTTCTATCTTTTCTTCTTCGGTCAGAAGGCAGGTCTCTATGATGACTTTGAGGATATTTTTATCGCAGAGGCTTTTCAGCTGTTTGATCTCAGACAGGACATAGTCGGTGCGATTACTTTTAAGCATGTTGATGTTGATGACCATATCTATTTCATCGGCGCCGTTTTTGAGGGCATCCTCGGTCTCATAGAGTTTTGTTTTTGTTGTCATATTTCCGTTTGGGAAACCGATGACGGTGCACACGGGGATATCCTTGCCAAGGTATGCATGAGCATCGGCCACGAAACAGGGCGGGATGCACACGGAGGCGGTGTGATATTTTCTCGCCTCGTCGCAAAGATTTTGTATATCGGACCACGTTGCTTCCTGCTTAAGCAGGGTGTGATCGCACACAGAAAGTATTTCATTTATATTCATATCAGATCGCGCCTCTCATTTTTTGAATTTGCAACTTCCTGCTGACTCCTATCGGCAGTTTTCCGGAAACGTTAAGTATATCTCTGACGGTCTCGCCGCTGTCGGCAAAAGAATCACCTGTACCAAGATCTGTAGCAGCTACGTTCCTGCCATAGACCAAAAACGGTACATACTCTCTTGTGTGGTCGGTTCCTTTGAATGTGGGGTCGCAGCCGTGGTCCGCAGTGATAACTATATAGTCATCGCTGTCTTCGCCGTTGAAGCTGCCTATCTTTTCCATCAGCTCGCCGAGTCTTTTATCGAAGGCTTCAAGACCTTTTGCATAGCCTTCTGCATCTCTTCTGTGCCCCCATGTGGAATCAAATTCTACAAGATTTGTAAATATGAGTCCTTCTTTCACCTTATCTAAGGCCTCGATGGTCTTATCCATGCCATCCTCGTTGTCCTTTGTGTGGACAGCCTCGGT
>CADAQV010000209.1:4328-5668 GCA_902790095.1 uncultured Lachnospiraceae bacterium
GTGATGCCTGAGCCGGCAAATATATCCTCTATCTTGCCGATGGCATATACTGCCTGGTGAGCATCCCTTATCATGGTGAGTAGGTTGGGTTCTTCCGGCATTCTGGAGAAATCCCTGCGGTTTGATGTGCGCACATACTTTTCGCCGTCCCACACATATGGTCTTGCTATAACGCGGGCTACATTGTGATCTCCGGTAAGGATCGCCCTTGCCTTCCTGCACATATCGTAGAGTTCTTCGGGCGTATATACACTCTCATCACAGGCTATCTGGAATACGCTGTCCGCGGATGTGTAGATGATGGGCTTACGCGTCGCCTTCATCTCATCTCCGTATTCGTTTATGATGGCGGTTCCCGAAGCCACGCCGTTATAAATAATTCCGGGCACGCCCGTACTTTCTATAAAAGCATCGATGATCTCTGCGGGAAATCCGTCCGGATATACGGGGAATCTTTGCGGTGTGTGTATTCCCGCCATCTCCCAGTGGCCTATGGTGGTATCTTTACCTGCGGAAAGCTCCTTAAGTCTTCCGTAGGCTCCTTCGGGCTCTTTTACAGGTTCTACGCCCGACATTCCTTCTATGTTTCCATACCCGATCCGCCTTAAATTCGGTATATTAAGGTCCGGATACTTTTCCATTATGTGTCCGATGGTATTGCAGCCTTCGTCGCCGAAATCGGCCGCATCGGGTGCTTCTCCCATGCCGACACTGTCCAAAACTATCCATATCACTCTAGACATAATTGTTTTCCCCCCTTTTACAAAATCAGTCATTGATTTTACCGGCGCTCTTTAAGTTTCATCCTCCAGATCGGAAAGCATATCATCGGCGGCGTCATAGCCTGCGTTTGCCGAACGCTTCAGCCACCTTATTGCCTCATCTTTATTCTTTTCAAAATCCTTTGTAAGAAGTATCTTCGCTATGTTGTACATTGCTTCGGGAATGTTCTGCTCCGATGCTTTCATGAACATTTCCAGTGCTTTATCAATATCGGCTTTTGTTCCTCTGCCGGCCCAGTACATAAAGCCTAAAGTAAACTGTGAGATGGCATCTCCGTTATCTGCGGCTACTGTCAGATAGCGCAGGGCGCGTTCGAGATCCTGGGGGACGTTCCAGCCGTAATAAAACTCTTTGCCAAGAAATGCGCACATTTCCGGATCACACTCTTCACATAATTCGATACATGCCTGCAGCTTTTCTTCCATTGTAGGTTCCATGACTGTTTAATCTCCTTTCAATTTACATATTTTTTAAAATATTTCCACGGCTTTTTTTGCCGCCGAGCTTCTTTTTTCCAATGTATTCTTGAATAATCCTCAATTGACCATTGGTCATTA
>CADAQV010000210.1 GCA_902790095.1 uncultured Lachnospiraceae bacterium
ACTCCGCCTATATAAAGCGATTTACCCGAAGAAGGATCAAACAGCATTCCGGTTTTTTTATCCGATATAAACGGACTGTGTTTTGCGCCGTTATATGATTGTACGCTTACAGCCTCTCCTATTGTATCTATATTTTCTGCAACAAGTTTAAACTCATTGTCATAGATATCATAATTGCCGGATTGTTTCCTGACCATTAAATGCATGCCCATAGAGATGAGATATGTATCTCCAGGTATGCTTCCGATCATTTTACCTGACGAATCATAAACATCATAATCATCTTGTGGATCGTTCCTTGCAATAAACAAGAGTGAATATGCTTCAAATCTATCCGAATACCGGTCAGTTATCTCATTTCCGTCAGCATCAAGCAAACAATACTTTCCGTCAGGGCAATATGCCAAAAGCATGTTCGTTTCACAAACAAAATTTTCCAATACTATCCAATCGTTAAGAGCATATCCGTTTTGAGTATCACACAGACGTCCGTTAATAACGGCTCTGTTATTTTGAGGAAGTATTGTAATATGATTTATCTCAGGGTCAAGTACTACTTCTTTAGAAATCAAAAACGGTGATTCATCGATCAAAATATCAAGTTCTTTGGAATATACTGTTATTGTCCTTTCATATCCATTACCCTTTAATGCATATATCAAGTCATTGTTGCCTTTATCAACAAGATCATAAATACAACCTGTATATTTTTCGCCGCTGTAACTTATCATTCCATATTTGTTTTCTGTACTGAGATAGTTTCCTACAGTATAATAATCATCACCGGGATAAACATAATCAAAATATGGCTCGGTTATAATCTGGCCGTCCTTTGTACAAAAACCATATTTTATGCTGTATGTATAACCTTCTATATCATCAGGCCCCAAAACTGCCCCGGAGACTTTTATTTTTACCATCTCACCGGCATAAGGAAATACGGCTCCATAGTTTTCGGATGGCACAAAATCATTTGGAAGAGTTTCTTCCGGCTTTGTATATATTTGTTCCTGCTCGGCATTTATATCATATGAAAGAGTCTCTTCGGGCTCTGTAACTTTTTCTTCCGTTGTAGATTCTGATACAGTGCTCTCATTGTATGCCGTAGTTTCAGGGTCAGTAGACTCTGTGAGTGATTCTTCCGCGCTTTCAGATGCAGAAATATCGTCATCATTGCTGATAGAAGAAGCACATGCACAAAGAGACAGGGCTGAAAATGCACACAAAAGCAATACTTTATTTTGGTTTTTTTTCATCTTGCACCCCCGTTTTTTTAAAGCCGGATGCGTATACATCCGGCTCCTTATTTATTCAAGTTTATAACAAATACTTCGGTTTTGCAACAGTATTGTTGAGGCAGATCTATTTGTGATACGGCTCGTGATTTATTATTTTGAATGCCCTGTATATCTGCTCTAAAAGGATCACGCGCATCATCTGGTGAGGGAATGTAAGCTTTGAAAACGACAATTTTGTATCGGCGCGGTCCGTGACGGCTTTTGAAAGCCCCAAAGACCCGCCAATGATAAAGCTGATGCTTGAAACGCCGCCTGCCGCTTTACTGTCTATAAATTCGGAAAGTCCAACCGAATCCATCTGTTTTCCTTCGATGCAAAGCGCTACGGCAAAAGTTCCTTCGGGAAGCTTTTCGAGTATTCTTTTACCCTCTGTATTCTTTATCTGTTCTTCTTCCGCAGGAGATGCCTTATCGGGTGTCTTTTCGTCAGCCACCTCGATAATGTTAAGTGTCACATATCTTGACAGCCTTTTTGAATATTCGGCTATGGCATCGATCCAGTATTTTTCTTTTATCTTTCCGACGCAAATTATATTTATCTTTAGCATAATGCCTCTTTTATTCAAACAGGGGCTGTAAAAAAACAGCCCCTGTTATTGTTGTAAGCGTCTCTATGATCATTTGCACGCAGGACAGAGTTCGCTACCCTCACTTCGCGGCGGAAAATTTGGACGCCGCTCTCGCCTCCTATAGATTCGTGGTCGGCTTCGCGGCGCCACTTTCCTTGCGAAGATCGGTCGCTCACGACAGTCCGGCTTTGCAAATAGATCATAGAGACGCTGTCTTGCATTTACTATATCGGGCTGTTTTTTTACAGCCCCCGAATATTATTTATCTTTTAAGAATTCGTGTATTCCTCTTGCACCGGCTTTTCCTGCTTCCATAGCAAGAATAACTGTTGCGGCACCTGTAACGGCATCACCGCCGGCATAAACGCCTTCCTTGCTGGTGTGTCCGTCTGTTTCTTCTGCAACGATGCACTTCCACTTGTTTGTCTCAAGGCCTTCTGTTGTGGATGAAATAAGCGGATTGGGAGATGTTCCGAGAGCCATGATGACTGTGTCTACATCAAGCACAAATTCGCTTCCTGCCTTTACAACGGGGCGTCTTCTGCCTGAAGCATCGGGCTCGCCAAGCTCCATCTCTACGCATTCCATACCTGTTACCCAACCCTTGTCGTCAACAAGGATCCTGGTGGGGTTGCAAAGAAGATTAAAGATGATACCTTCTTCCTTTGCGTGATGAACTTCTTCGGCTCTTGCGGGAAGCTCCTCCTCACCTCTTCTGTATACGATATGAGTCTCAGCGCCGAGTCTTAATGCTGTTCTTGCGGCATCCATGGCAACGTTTCCGCCGCCGACAACAGCTACCTTCTTTCCCCTGAATACGGGTGTGTCGTATGCGTCATCGAAAGCCTGCATAAGGTTGCTTCTTGTAAGATACTCGTTTGCGGAAAAAACTCCGTTTGCGTTTTCGCCGGGGATTCCCATAAATTTGGGAAGACCTGCACCCGAACCGATGAATACGGCTGAAAAGCCCTCTTCGTTCATGAGCTGATCTATTGTTATGCTCTTTCCTATGATGACATTAGTCTCTATCTTAACTCCGAGATATTTTACATTTTCGATCTCTTTTTGTACGACTGCAGACTTAGGAAGTCTGAATTCGGGAATTCCGTATGTCAAAACTCCGCCCGGTGCATGAAGGGCTTCAAATATCGTTACTTCATAACCAAGCTTCGCAAGGTCGCCTGCGCAGGTAAGACCTGCGGGGCCGGAACCGATGACAGCAACCTTTTTGCCGTTTGTAGATTCGGCTTTTTTTGGAAGGACGCCGTTCTCCTTTGCCCAGTCTGCGGCAAAGCGCTCAAGCTTACCGATGGAGATGGGCTCGCCCTTTATACCTCTTATACATACGCCTTCGCACTGTGATTCCTGGGGGCAGACACGTCCGCAGACTGCGGGAAGTGCCGAGCTTTCGGAAATGATCTGATATG
>CADAQV010000211.1 GCA_902790095.1 uncultured Lachnospiraceae bacterium
CGCCCGCTCCGGAGACACCTCCCGAAAAGGTCACGGAGCCGCCCCGGACGGATGTCGGCCTTACTGCAGTTGCGCAGGTCCGTAATTATGTAAATGTGCGTACAGGTCCTTCTACATCATATGATGTGGTCGGAAAGATATATAATAACTGCGCTGCGACAATACTTGCCGAAGAGGAAATGGAAGACGGCAAATGGTATTACATGGCATCGGGCAATGTAATGGGTTATATAAAGGCAGAATTCTTCGTTGTAGGTGAAGAGGCGGAAGCCTTAAGGGAAACGATAGGAAAGACCTACGGAAAGATCATTAAGGATTACACCAGAGTAAGAGAGACACCTACCCTTGAAAATCTTGACAATGTCGTTACAATGTACCGACTTGGTACTTTGGTTGCGGTTCTTGAGATAGAAGGTGAATTTGCCAAGATCGAGACAGATGCCTTTTCAACAGGTTATGTTCACACGAGCTGCCTCGAGATCTGGAAAGAATTTGACGTTGCCATTTCTCTTGAAGAAGAAGCTGCAAGAGAGGCCGAAAGATTAAGGCTCGAGGAAGAGGCGAGACTTGCCCGTGAAGCATACGAAAAAGCGCTTTACGAGTCATCCGTCGCAGAATCGCTTTCGATAGAAGCATCCATAGCCGAATCTGTAAGAAAACAGCAGGAATATGAGGCATGGCTTGCGTCATCGGCTGCAGAGTCCTTAAGACAGCAGCAGGAATATGAAGCATACATTAAGGCTTCAATAGCCCAGTCAGAGGCGGCAGAATTGGCAAGGCTTGCTTCCATAGAAGCTGAGCGTCAGGCGGCAGCGGCAGCGGCAGCGGCTGCGGTAGATCCCAATGCAGAGCTGAGAAATGCAATAGTTGCGTATGCGCTTCAGTTTGTAGGATGTCCGTATGTTCTCGGAGGCCAAAGCCTTACAAACGGTACCGACTGCTCGAACTTCATTAAGCTGATCTACAGGGATTTCGGTATCGCGGCGCTTTCGGGCTCACCTACGGGACAGATCAAGCAGGGAACTGAGATACCCGGGCAGAATGCAAGACCCGGCGACATATTGTTCTATTCAAACAGCACTCATTATCTTGGACATGTTGCGCTGTATATCGGAAACGGAAAGATAGTTCATGCGGCAAATCCGACATTCGGTATATGCGTTTGGGACTGGAATTACAGAATACCGATCGCATGCCGTACATTTATTCCATAAGTAATCAACAGGCGTTTTTGGCAGGCAAAAACGCCTGCAAATCAAAAGCCTGCAGAAAGATGAAAATATGAAGATTATCGATCTTGCAACAGAGCTGTCTGCCACAACATATCCGGGCAGAGGAATCGTCGTCGGAAGGTCAGAAGACGGCAAAAAGGCTGTATGTGCTTATTTCATTATGGGAAGAAGCGAAAACAGCCGCAACAGAGTGTTTGTAACAGAAGGTGCGGGCATCAGGACCCAGGCTTTCGACCCTGCAAAATTACAGGACCCGAGCCTTATCATCTATTCACCGGTAAGAGTACTTGAAGATCTTACCATCGTCACAAACGGCGACCAGACAGACACGATCTACAATAACATGCAGGCGGGCATGACATTCGAAGAATCCTTACGCGAAAGAGAATTCGAGCCCGATGCGCCCAATTACACACCCAGAATATCCGCAGTCATGAATATCCATGACGGAGAGTATTCCTTCCAGATGTCCATTTTAAAGAGCGATGACGGCGATCCGGATGAATGCATCCGCAACACCTTCCATTTCGATAATCCGAAATGCGGCGAGGCCCGTTTCATCCACACATATTTGGGAGACGGCAGCCCCTTGCCGAGCTTTGAAGGTGAGCCCACAAAGGTATCCATTGCAGGCGATATAGATACTTTCGCTAATACTGTATGGAACAGCCTGAATGCGGACAATAAGGTATCTTTGTTTGTAAGATTTATAGATATCTCAAACGGAGCATACGAGACAAGGATAATCAACAAAAACAAATAAAATAATAATAGAAGGATCAATAACATGAAAGAGCTTGAATTAAAGTACGGATGCAACCCCAATCAGAAACCTTCAAGGATCTATATGGCAGACGGAAGCGATCTGCCCATAACCGTTTTAAACGGCAGACCGGGATATATCAATTTCCTTGATGCTTTCAACGGTTTTCAGCTCGTGTCAGAGCTTAAAAAAGCAACAGGCCTTCCGGCCGCAACATCTTTTAAGCATGTCAGCCCCGCAGGCGCAGCAGTGGGTCTTCCTCTTACCGATGTGGAAAAGAAGATCTACTGGGTGGATGATATGGGCGACCTTTCACCGCTTGCAAGCGCATATGCAAGAGCAAGAGGCGCAGACAGAATGAGCTCTTTCGGTGATTTCATATCTCTTTCGGATGTCTGTGATGTTTCGACGGCTCTTCTTATCAAAAGGGAGGTGAGCGACGGAGTTATCGCTCCCGGATACGAGCCCGAGGCATTGGAGATACTTAAGGCAAAGAAGAAGGGCGGATACAATGTCATTCAGATCGATCCTTCTTATAAGCCCGATCCTATAGAGAAAAAGCAGGTTTACGGCATCACATTCGAGCAGGGAAGAAACGAGCTTGACATCAACAACGATTTTCTTCTTGCAAATGTGGTTACCGAAGCAAAGGATATTCCCGAGAGCGCAAAGATCGATCTTATCATCTCTCTTATAACCCTTAAATACACACAGTCAAATTCCGTATGCTATGTAAAGGGAGGACAGGCTATCGGTATCGGCGCCGGACAGCAGTCAAGGATCCACTGCACAAGGCTTGCGGGAAACAAGGCAGACAACTGGTGGCTCAGACAAAACGAAAAGGTACTTAACCTTCAGTTCGTTGACAAGCTCGGAAGAGCTGACAGAGACAACGCCATTGATGTATATATCAGTGATGATTACATGGACGTTCTCGGCGATTGGGAAAAGACCTTCAAGGTCAAGCCCGATGTATTCACAAGAGAAGAAAAGAGAGCTTGGCTTGACAAGATGGATGATGTGTCACTCGGATCCGACGCATTCTTCCCCTTCGGTGACAATATCGAGCGCGCAAACAGAAGCGGTGTTAAATATATCGCTCAGCCCGGCGGCTCCATAAGAGATGACAATGTCATCGAGACCTGCAACAAATACGGCATCGCAATGTGCTTTACAGGCATCAGGCTTTTCCATCACTAAGAAAAACGGTTTGTATCCTGTCTTACACAAAAGATTTTTGAAAAAGTACTTGCTTTTTTGAAAAAATGTGTTATTCTA
>CADAQV010000212.1 GCA_902790095.1 uncultured Lachnospiraceae bacterium
TAAATGAGTTCATAGAGTATGGGGATGACAAGGCCGCAGATTTTATCGCGGATTTCGATGAGCATGTTTTAAGTGACATCGTTGACTCTTAATAAGGAAAACATTATACCTAAAATAAGGGGCTGGAAAAAACAGCCCCGTTTTTCTGTTGCCAACGCGCACATAATTGTTGTAGAATACAAAAGATTACATAGAAAGGAATGCCTGCAAGACCATGAAGCCACAAAAGAGCTCAAAAAAGAGCCTTAAAAAGAACTTTAAAACCGCGATCTTTGCAATTCTGACAGTAGGCATCGTTTCGGCTTTATCGGTTCTTGCGATATATGCTTTTAAATCGGGCACAAGGGCTACATACAGCGAGACGGGCGAGGCGCGCATTCGGGAATACTTGATAAGCGAGCTTGGTTTTAACAGCGCGGCGGTCTGCGGAATAATGTCAAACATTTCTGCGGAGTCGAAGTTTGACGAAAATGCCTTAAATCCAAATGATTCGGGAGGAACGTTCAGCTACGGCATATGCCAGTGGAATTCGGGCGGCAGGTATTACAGTCTTATAGACTGGAGCGAAAAAAACGGATACAGCATGGGCGAGATGACGGCCGGCGGGATCACGGTAAAGACGGTGCCGCTGCAGGCGCAGCTTGAGTTCATGAAATATGAGCTTGAAAATGTTGTGTCCGCAAAATACAGCGAATTAAAGAAGATAGAAAACACCGCAGCGGGGGCTGAAGAAGCGGCACGCATCTGGGCGGAGAGCTACGAGATATGCGCGGAAAGGTTCCGCGAAAAGAGAATAAAGGATGCTTCTGCCATCTACTGGCCAAAGTACGGCGCCGATACCTTAGAGCGCGTGATGGATTTCGGCAAGATAGATTCACAGGAAATGGTAAAGTAAGCGGAGGGGAAAATGAAGGGTTACAAAAAGTTACTAGCGGTAATATTGTTCGCAGTTGCGGTCTGCATAATGTCGGTCACATCATTCGGGGCGTCTGCTCTTACGGGCAAGTCGGCCATGGAGATCGTAGCGATGATGGGGCCTGGCTGGAATCTTGGAAACACCTTTGATGCGAACGGCAAGAGCAGCGCGTCAGATGTATACGCCCACGAGAAATACTGGGGCAACCCGCAGGTCACAGAGACCTTGATAGCGGGGGTCAAATCTCTCGGGTTTAATACCATAAGAATTCCCGTCACATGGTATACGGAGCTTTCGGGCGATAATTATTACATCAACAGGACTTTCCTTGCCAGGGTAAAGGAAGTCGTTGACATGGCCATAAGCCGTGACATGTTCGTCATTTTAAATGTGCATCATGAGACATGGGTCAATTCCGCAAATCTTGGCACAAACTATGTAAATATAGGAAACGAGCTTGCGGCAGTGTGGACGCAGCTTGCAAATGAATTCGGAAATTACGACCAGCATCTTATTTTTGAGGGCATGAACGAGCCGAGGGCTGTGAACACGAACCACGAATGGAGCGGCACGCCCGAAGAATATGCGGCCATCAATTACCTTGATCAGGTATTTGTTTCCACCATCAGGAAATCTTCTTATGCAAAGAACAAGGAAAGATGCCTTATGGTGCCGCAGTACGCGGCTTCAAGCCAGAGCAGCATTCTTTCGCAGTTTGAGATGCCGCAGATAAACGGGGAGGATGCTGATAATATCATCCTTTCGGTGCACTGTTATTCACCTTACAACTTCTGTCTGTCTGATGCCCAGAGCACCTTTGACGTGTCAAGCACCGCGGACACGGGCGAAGTGACAACTCTTTTTACATTCCTTGACAAGAACTTTATTTCAAAAGGAGTGCCCGTTGTCATAGGCGAGTCGAGCGCGACAAACACTAACAATAATACAGATGCCAGGACAGCATGGGCCGGATTTATGGGAAAAATGAGCGGCTCTTACGGCATACCCGTCGTTTTGTGGGATAACGGAGTGGACAGAGTCTCGGATAGAGGCGAATGCCATGCGCACGTAAACAGATACACAGGCGCCGCAAACTATCCCGCCGTAACATCCGCTTTTGTCAATGGCTTTAATGCTCAAAATTTCGGAAACGCAAGGAAGGAATACGAAGAAGAGACATCGCTTGCGGGCGGTACCGTCATCTGGCAGGAAACGGCAGGAGTAAACGCAGGCGGCTGGACATCCGATGTAAAGGTGGATTCGCTTGCATCCTATTATTCTTCCGGCGCCGATTTTATGGTGGTATACACCGGCAGCCAGGCGCCAAAGCTTGTTCTTGACAGCGCCACTTATCAGAAGTGGTGGATGGAAATTGACTCATATAAAACTGCCACCGTAAACGGCAAAAGAGTCGCATACTATAAGAAATCGACCATAGACAGCGTACTTTCATCAAACGGAATCGCAAGCTATGCAGGCCTTAGAAATATAATGATCGTTCCCACGGTCACATCTACCATATATGAACTATCCCTTGACATAACGCCTCAGCCCACCACATACAAGGTGACCTTTGACGCTAACGGCGGCAGCAATGCCCCCGCCTCAATGACCAAAGAAAAGGGCAAGGCACTTACGATCTCTCTTACGGATGCACAGATCCCCGTAAAGAACGGATATTTCTGCGTCGGCTTTGCTGAAAGCAAGGATGCAAAGGATCCTGACTACACAATAATCTATCCCTTTACATACAACAGGGATAAAAGTGTTACCCTTTATGCCGTATGGCAGAAGAACCCCTTTGCCGACTGCATCCCCTTAAAATGGTACAAGCGCTATATCGGTTATGTATTATACAGGGGCATTATGACAGGTTATGAGCCAGACACCGCCGGAATCACAAACTTCGGACACTCGGATAACCTCCTTCGCGCCGAGATGATGACTCTTCTCTACAAGCTCGAAGGAAAGCCCGCCGCTGGCAACACCGTCTCCGCCTTCCCCGATGTGCCTGTCAAGAAATGGTACACCGGCCCCATCAACTGGGGTAAGGCAAACGGAGTTACCACCGGCAGAAGCGACGGCACCTTCGCCCCGCTAGAGCAGATCTCTCGCCAGGACTTCGTCGTTATGCTCTTCAGATACGCCCGGGTAAAAGGACTTGGCACCGCAGTCTCAAGCTCCATAGCATATCAGGAAAAGGCCGACTGGAAAAAAGTATCCGGCTACGCCGTTACCGCCGTCAACTGGGGCTATTCAAACGGTTTTATCGGAAACGGCAG
>CADAQV010000213.1 GCA_902790095.1 uncultured Lachnospiraceae bacterium
TTGCTGAAAAGATTTGATATCTTGTCCTCTATTTTCTTGAAAGCTTCAGAATTCTTGATCTTTTCGGAACCCTTCTTGATACTGTTGATTCCCTTCTCGCCAAGCTCTTTAGCGGGCTCTTTGTACTTCTTTCCAAGTTCTACAGCCTTTTCGCCGATCTTCTTGGCCGATCCGGCTGCCTTTTTAGCGTAATCGGTAACCTTATCCTTGATATCCTCCGTTGAAGTCTCCTCTGCATCACATGCTTTTGCCTCTACATCGGCCTTCATGATGAGAGCCTCCGCATTAGCAACCACAAATTTGAACTCTGCAAGCTTTTTTGATTCGGTGTTGAAAGGAATGCAGAACATCTTCCAGCCCCTGTAGATCTTAACGGGCTTGATGTAATTCCTGTTGAGCTTGTAGATGGATTTGTCTTCCCTTTCCTCATCCGAAAAGTCTCCGTTTGAGAATGTTATCTGAAGCTGGCAAACTGCATTAAGTGCATTTTCGTCTTCTTCCTTGAGCCAGAAAACAAGGCTGTAATCCGTATTCTCATCAAGCTCGCATACATTTACGATCGCAGCAGGCTCCTGCGTTGTGCTTCCGACTGTGTAAACCTCTGTAAGATCATCAAACACCGTCATATAGCTGCGCTCTGTAAGTCCGCCTGCAGGCTCTGTATCCTTCTTCCAATCCCTTGCATTAAAATTTATTGTACACATATTATAAATATCCTCCTGAAATTTAAATTCAGCCGCACCTTTTTCGATCATGCAGATCGTTCGCTCGTCAACGAGCCTCGCGCGGCCTTTTGTGACAAGCCCCTTTGCCCTTTTAGGGTAAGTGCTTCCAATGATATTTCCGTTTTCGTCCGTCACGATAATGTTTTTTGCCATGGGTGTCCTCCCCTTCGTGAAAAAATTTTTAAAGTGCATTTCGTTTTTTATCATGGGTTTCTTCCCCCTGCACGGCTTAAAAGTATCACAAACAGTTTTTTTTTGCAATACGCAGTTTGCTTAAGAAATGATTAAAAATTTCTTAAGGCAGCTTTCCTCCCCTAAAGATTGCCATTGAAATATTTCTTTTATAATGATAAAATGCAACTATAATTTTGTCAGGGAGATCATTATGCATTCCTTTTCCATACTTGATATAAAAAACTTTACGGCTTCATTGTTTACAGGCGAGCTTTTCGACCGCTTTCTCTTATCGGAAGCGGATTTTATGACGGATGTCAGTCTGCATCTTGACGGCCGTATAAACTCTTCCTATTACGATGACCCCGCTCTTATTACGGAAAGCCATGTGACATGGGGTGAAAAGAGGCCACTCTTTTATTCCGTTATAAAAGGAAAACACCTGCCGCTTTCTTTTAAAATAGTTCTGTGCCTTTCCGAAAAGAATCTACATTCCACTCTTGCCGCATCCGGGCTTAATATTTCCGAAGGGGCCGTCGATAATTTTTTCATGAATATCAGCTATAAAGGCGGCGCCCTGACTGTTACAAGCGGGATATCCATAAAGACCTTTACCATGGATAAAAGCCTCCCGGAATACTGGGACGGCATTACAGAAAAATTCCTTAAAATGAACGGATTTTCATACGAATGATCATTTTATTAGCACTCTTCTTTTATGAGTGCTAATTTTTTCTTGACTTTTTCCGGCAAGTGGATTAGAATACAACATTGTAATGAATAAACATCCTCCGGCTAATGCTGTGTCGGAGTTATATAGGAGGCAAAAAAATGGAAACAAGATCAGGAAATCTTTCTATCAACAGCGAAAACATTTTCCCAATAATCAAAAAGTGGCTCTATTCGGATCATGACATATTCGTTCGTGAGCTCATCTCAAACGGATGCGACGCCATCACAAAGCTCAAAAAGCTTGCCATGATCGGGCAGGCTGAAGTTGCCGACGATGAGGTATATAAAGTAACGGTAACCGTAAATCCCACAGAAAAAACGATACGCTTTACCGATAACGGTATCGGTATGACCGCAGATGAGATAGACAAATATATAAATCAGATCGCATTTTCGGGCGCTATCGATTTCATGAACAAATATAAGGATAAAGCAAATTCAGACCAAATAATCGGTCATTTCGGCCTTGGCTTCTACTCTGCTTTCATGGTTGCCGACCGTGTTGCCATAGAATCAAAGTCCTTTACCGGCGAGCCGGCCGTTGCATGGGAATCCGAAGAAGGCGTTTCATTTGAAATGAACGACTCAGATAAAGAGACAAGGGGCACGGAGATCACTCTTTATTTAAACGAGGACAGTCTTGAATTCTGCAACGAATACAGAGTTCGCGAGATAATCGAAAAGTACTGCAGCTTCATGCCTGTTGAGATCTATCTTGAAGACGAGACAAAAGAGCCCGAAACAAAAGAGATCACCATTCCCGAAAATGAAGTGCAGGAAGGCGACGAGGTATTAGAGCATATTTCCGAGGCAGAAAGCGCCGAAGATGAAGATGACAAGGAAGAAAAAGAGGGCGATGAAAAAAAGAGCGATGAGCCCGAAGTTATCGTTCCAAAGGTAAAGGTAAAAAGGACCGTTGTTCCTACCGCTTTAAATGACATCACTCCTCTCTACGCAAAGCATCCCAACGAATGTACGGACGAAGAATACAAAGATTTCTTCCGCAAGACCTTTAACGACTACAAAGAGCCCCTGTTCTGGATACACTTAAACATGGATTATCCTTTCAACCTTAAGGGTATACTCTACTTCCCCAGGATAAACATGGAATATGAATCCATAGAAGGTGTAATTAAGCTTTACAACAACAGAGTATTCGTTGCGGACAATATAAAGGAAGTCATCCCGGAATATCTTATGCTCCTTAAGGGCGTTATCGACTGCCCGGACCTTCCCTTGAACGTTTCAAGATCGGCTCTTCAAAATGACGGTTTTGTAAAGAAGATATCCGATTATATCTCAAAGAAGGTAGCCGACAAGCTTTCGGGCATGTGCAAGACCGACAGAGAGAATTATGAAAAGTACTGGGATGACATCAATCCCTTTATCAAGTTCGGCTGCCTTAAGGATGACAAGTTCTATGACAAGATGAAGGACTTCATCATCTATAAGGATCTTGAAGGTAAATACCTGACATTTGCCGATGCTCTTGAAAACGCAAAGGAAAAGCACGAGAACCAGATCTTCTATGTGACGGATGAAAAGGAACAGGGCCA
>CADAQV010000214.1 GCA_902790095.1 uncultured Lachnospiraceae bacterium
GCGGTTCAAAAGAAATCCGAAGGATTTCTTTCTTTTTATCCGCGAAGTGAGGGTAGCGAACTCTGTCCTGCGTGCAAATGATCATAGAGACGTTTACAATAAAACAGGGGTTGTTTTTTACAGCCCCATTTACAGCTTTTTCCCTACGGTCTCTTCGCAGTAGATACATCTGTAAGTCTGTGTTTCGGGATTTGCAAGAGTGAATACCTGTTTCAGGTTACGCTCTACAGTTGTTACGCATCTCGGGTTTTTGCATACAAGTACGTTCGTGAGCCTTGAAGGAAGCTTCAAGGCTTTCTTTTCGACTATAACGCCGCCGCGTATTATGTTGATGGTGATGTTGTGATCAAGATATCCCAAAACATCAAGATCGACCTGGTCGAGGCCGCCTTCTATTTTTATTATATCTTTCTTTCCCATCTTGTTGCTCTTGACATTTCTTATCATCGCAACCTGGCAGTCGAGCTTTTCAAGCCCAAGGTGCTTAAAGATCTTTGTAGACATTCCTGCCTGAATATGATCTAAAACGATTCCTTCATCAAGTCCGCTTATATTTAACATCTGAACAATCCTCCTATAACGATAGACCAAGCAATGTCATTATAAGTGCCATTCTTGCGTAGACACCGTATTGTACCTGCTTGAAGTATACGGCTCTGGGGTCTTCATCTACCTCGACGGCTATTTCGTTTACGCGGGGCAGGGGATGAAGCACGAGCATTTCAGGGGAGGCAAGGGCCATCTTTTCCTTGTTCAGGATGTAAAAGTCCTTCATGCGGATGTATTCTTCCTCACTGAAGAAGCGTTCCTTTTGTACACGGGTCATATAAAGGATGTCGGCATCGGGTATTGCGTCTTCAAGCTTTGTGAGCTCTGTGAATTTGCATCCGTTTGCCTTAAGAACGTCCTCGCGGATATAATCCGGAACGCGGAGTTCGGGGGGAGATACCAGTATGAAAGAATTACGGGGGTAGCGCACAAGAGCTTCGATAAGCGAGTGGACCGTTCTGCCGAATTTCAGGTCACCGCAAAAGGCGATCCGCAGGCCGGAGAGAGTACCTTTTTCCGAAAAGATCGTATTGAGATCGGTAAGTGTCTGGGTGGGGTGCTGATGTCCGCCGTCACCGGCATTGATTACAGGAATATTTGAATTCTGTGCGGCAACGTATGCTGCGCCTTCCTTTGGATGACGCATGGCGATGATATCCGCAAAATAGTTTATTACCCTTATGGTATCCGCAATGGTCTCGCCCTTTGCGACCGAAGAATTGGCTGCATCCGAAAAACCGATGACATTTCCCCCAAGGTTTATCATTGCGGTCTCAAAGCTTAATCTTGTACGCGTGGAAGGCTCGTAAAACAGGGTGGCAAGCTTCATGCCGTCGCATACTTTGCTGTACTTTTTGGGATCTTTTTTAATATCTCCTGCAAGCTTTAAAAGGCTTGCGATCTCATCCGTGGACATGTCCAGAGGACTGATAAGATGTTTTACTTCTGACATTTTTGTTTCTCCTTAGATAAATGAAATAAGTTCATCCGTAGTCTTGCGCTTAGGTGCGGCCGGTTCTTCGGCAGCGTATCCTAGTGCGATGAGAGAAGCGATCTCAAGGTTATCCGGAATATTCAGGATAGCATTTAACTTTTCTTCGTCATAGATGCCCATGATAAGAGTTCCGAGGCCGTTTTCATATGCGGCAAGGCAGAAAGACTGTGCGGCTACGCCGGCATCAAACATCTGCCAGCCTTTTTCCTTTGGAGTGGAAAAGGAGCCGTCGCGTTCGTAGCCCGATCTTGATTTTACCATGGCTGTTACCACCAGAACGGGAGCCTGCTTTATGATCCCTCCGTTGTGGTTTGAAGAACAGCATTCGTCTGCGATCTTTTCCTTTAAAGCAGGGTCATCTATAACAAAATATCTTGTTACCTGTGTATTCTTCCAGGATGGAGAAAAAGATGCTGCCTCTATGATAGAAGTGATAAGATCTCTTGATACAGCGTCAGGCTTGTATGCTCTGATGCTTCTTCTTGATTTGATGCATTCAATAGTATTCATATAATACCTCCCAATATATATTCGTGCCAAATTCCACACGCCTCTCATTATACATTATTAAAAAAATACTGTAAAGACATAAAAGAAGATATTTAAAAAAAGTTGATTTTGCCGGCGGGGAAAATGGGTAAAAACGAGTTTGTTTGTGTATTTTGCTATGGCAAAAATACACAAATGCACAAAATGCACAATGGGGCATATTTATAAAAATAATCATTATGTCAAAATTTACAGTCGCTTTAATTTCGTGAACGAATTATGAATTTCCTCAAAAAAAAATGTACAAAATTACCAAAGGTTGCTTGCCTAAAACTGTGTATTATGTTATAATGCTTGCATACTTAGATAGTGTGACTTATTGCGGGCATTTTGGGTAATATGCACAAATACCGTGCAGGGTCCATATCTTACCGGATGCATTTGGAGACGAGTATGAAAAGCTTTTTTGCAGTAGACGGACCGCTGATCAATTTCCTTACAAAAACCGGTCAGCTGATCATTCTGACTGTACTGTGGCTCATATGTTCCATCCCCGTTTTTACGATCGCTTCCGCAGGGGCTGCCTTTTATTACGCGGTCATCAAGTCTGTAAGAAGAGAAGTCGGTTACCCCGCAAAAGAATTCTTCAGATGTTTTAAGCTAACCTTGAAAAAAGGGGCTGCCGTTTCGGTCATACTGGCATTGTGGACATATCTTCTCTGGGTCGATATCAGTTTCATAAGCCGTATGGAAGATAGGATGCATCTGGTAATGTATATCGGAATATATGCCATGGCATTTCTTTCGATATCGGCATGTGTATATCTGTTCCCGGTCATGTCAAGGTTTGATGTAAGCATCAAAAAATGGATCAAAATGTCGCTTAGCCTCATGATCCGCAGGCTGCCGTTTACGGTCGTTCTTGCGGGGAGCATATTGCTGATAGCCTGGCTTGCATTTTTCTATATGCCCATTGTGTGCATAGTTGTCATACCTGGAGTATGGACGTATTTGGCAACCTTTCTCATGGAACCTGCCCTTAAGCTTTATATGCCTAAGCCCGAAGAGGGGCAGCCCAAAGAATGGTTTGATGAATAATAACGAAAAGAGGAGCAAAAGGATGATGAAA
>CADAQV010000215.1 GCA_902790095.1 uncultured Lachnospiraceae bacterium
TTTATCGTAGCCGGCGTATTCCTTCTGATCATGCTTCCCGGCTTAAAATATGCATGCAAGTGTGACTTTATCATGTTCCTGTTCGGCGGCCTTGGCGTGCTTGGCTACGGTCTTACCGGCGCAGGTCTCGCACCGGCAGTACTCAACTATCCCGCAGCTTTCTGCCTCCTGATTGATGGTATCGCAGCAATGTGGCAGATCATGGCTCTCATGCTTGGATGGTGCGGAATTGAGATCACACAGGGCAAACCCTTCTTCACACCGAAGAACTGATTAGAAGAGATAAGGAGAAATGACAAAAATGGCAAAAAAAGTAGTTCTTACCGCGGCAATCACCGGCGCAGTACATATTCCCAGCATGTCCCCGTATCTGCCCATTACCCCGCAGCAGATCATTGATGAAGCAGTGGCAGCACATGAGGCTGGCGCGGCAGTGGTACATCTCCATACACGTAATCCCGAGAACGGCCAGCCGACCGGAGATCCTGGCTTGATGAAGGAAGTTGTTGACGGTATCCGCGAGAGATGTGATGTGATCATCGGCTGCACCACAGGCGGTGCGATCGGCATGACCAATGAGGAGCGCCTGGCAGCGCTTCCCGTAGCAAAGCCGGAACTGGCTTCCTGCAACGCCGGATCTGTAAACTTCTGCTTCTCCGGAATCGCAGATAAGATCAAAGAGCCTATGTACGACTGGGAGATTCCTTTCGTTCAGAATACCTATCAGGTGCCTTTCGCAAACACCTTTAAGGATATCGAAGAGTATATTCTGCTCATGAACAAATACGGAACCAAGCCGGAGTTTGAGGTATATGATGTCGGCATGCTTTCCAACAGCTTCTGTCAACAACCTCAACTTCCTCAAGAGAACGGCAGATGAGGTAATCGGGGCAGAGAATTATGTATGGTCCTGCGCAGCAACCGGAAAGAGCGAATTTGAGATCGGCGCAGTATCTGCAATCCTGGGCGGAAATATCCGTGTAGGCCTGGAAGACAATCTCTATCTGGAGAAAGGCGTACTTGCCAAGTCCAACGCAGAGCTGGTAGCCAAGATGGCAAGAATCTGCGGCGAATTCGGCAAGGAAATTGCCACATCAGAAGAAGCAAGACAGATGCTTTATCTGGGATAAAGACAACAAAAGAGTCCTCGCATAATAAAAGGGCGGAGCAGTCTGACTGTTCCGCTCTATTTTTTGTGTAAGTTTCTGCTATAATAGAAACAAGATATGAGTATATGGGCGAAATGCAGGTGAATTCCGTAATATACCGGAATTCTGTGCAGAAAGGATGGGATGGCTTATGAAAGCTTCAAAGCGCGAACTGCAATATGCAAGAGAGCATTTTGGTGAGGTACATCATACAACGCTGAACCCGGAGGGGCCGGGCGTGGTGAGAATACATCTCATCCCGCCGAAATCCATACAAGGGGAGATCGGATCAAGCGTTGCAATAATAAACGGCCAGGACGTGATTCCGGTCAATTCGGCGTGGAGCATCCTGTTGTGCGAGCTCATAGAGCAGATAAATGTCTACAGCGGCAAGCCCGTTACGGACGAGGATGTTAAAAATATCATAAAAGCGACCTGCACGAATGTGAAAAAGGTATTCCGTTTTGTCAGCAGGCGCAGGCTCCGCAAGGATATATACCGCATGCTGAATGCCTTTGCGCAGATCGCAAGAGGAGAAGAGGTGGAAGAGGAGATCGCCTATATTTCAATGGGCGATTATGCCGAATACATGCGCGCACCGCACAGAATGGATCTTCTGGTGAGTGCCATGACAAAAGAGGGCAAGTGGAACTGCAACTTAAGCTGCGTTCACTGCTATGCCTGCGGCCAGAAACAGGCAGGCGAAAAGGAGCTTACCACAAAACAGTGGAAATCGATAATAGATAAGTGCAAGGAAGCGCTTATCCCTCAGCTCACCTTTACGGGCGGCGAGCCCACGATGCGCGACGATCTTATAGAACTCATCAAATACGCAAGATGGTTCGTCACAAGGCTTAACACGAACGGCGTAAAGCTTACAAAGGATTACTGCGAAAGGCTGAAAAAAGCATCCCTTGACAGCATGCAGATAACATTCTATTCGTCTGACGAAAAGATCCACAACGAGCTTGTGGGAACATCGGGTTATGCAAATACGCTTGCCGGCATAGAAAATGCCCTTGAGGCCGGCATAAACATAAGCATAAATACACCGCTCTGCACGCTTAACCGCAACTATGTCGACACATTGAAATTCCTTCATTCAAAAGGTGTAATGTACGTCACATGTTCCGGCCTCATAACAACAGGAAATGCCGCAAAGTCGGCCTCGGAAGAGCTGCAGCTCACAAACGAGGAGATACGTGAGATATTAAGGGAAAGCGTCAAATACTGTCACGAAAACGGAATGGAAATAAGCTTTACATCTCCGGGATGGGTCGACGACAAGTTCTGCAAAGAGATAGGGATCAACACGCCCAGCTGCGGAGCCTGCCTCAGCAATATGGCCATAACCCCCGGCGGAAATGTCGTTCCATGCCAGAGCTGGCTTTCCGGAAAACCCTTAGGTTCCATGCTTAGTGACGCGTGGGTAAAAATATGGACCTCCGAAGCCTGCAAGGAAAGAAGAAAGTATTCATCCTTTATGCGCTGCGAATGCCCTTTGCGAATACCCAGGCCGCAGCCGGCCAAAGAAACCGGAAAGGCAGGTGAAAAGAGATGATGATAGTCGATCACACCAGGACCTACAGAACGATCTTTTTTATATTCCTCATTTCCGCGCTGGTATTTTGCTTTAGTAAAAATGCGGACGCAAAGGACCTTGACGAGATACTTGACTATGAGATAACCATAGATGTAAGGGACGATGCCAGGCTTAATATCAACTATCATATAAGATGGAAAGTTTTGGACTCAGTCTCCGAAGGCCCCTTAAGCTGGGTGAAAATAGGTGTACCCAATTATCACGCCGAGGATCTTAAGGCGCTTACAAGCAACATAGAAAAAATAAGATATTCTTCCGACGGAGGATGCTTTGCAAAAATAACTTTTGACAGATCCTACCGTCAGGGCGAAATAGTGGATTTTTCCTTTGAGCTCGTCCAGGACTACATGTACCAGGTAGACAAGCTTAAAAGCGGTGAGACGGTTTACGAATTTACCCCCGGCTGGTTTGATGACATAAAGGTAGACAGCCTCGTCATCCGCTGGAAGAATGATAAAGTCCTTTCGTTTTCACCCTCATGCTATAACGAAGACGGATACCTCGTGTGGCGTTCCGCTCTCAAAAAAGGAGAAAAGTACTCTGTCTCTGTAACCTACAATAACAATGCCTACGGCTTTGACCTTTCAAAAAAGATCGAAGAAGGCGATCACCGCATACCCTGGGGCATATTCGTTTTCCTGGGAATTGTCATAGGCTTCGTTTTCCTTTGCTGGTACCTCTCGGAAAGAAGCCGCTACAGCTCCACCGCGAACTTTTCTTCAAAGAGCAAGGTGATAAGGACCAAAGTCGTCTATTACCAGAACTGCCCTTCCTGCGGTTGCCCCAGAGGTGATGTTGAAAACTGCCCTCACTGCGGCTCGAGCTTCGTACAGAGTGAAGAGAAAATAGAGGTCAAGGATCTCCCCGCCGAGGAAAAAGAGCTTCGCCGGAAAACGACCAGCGGCCTTTACCAGTTTTCATCCGCGCCCAACACCTACATGAGAGTGCATGTGACACATGCCCCCGTTCCGCACAGATATACGACCGTGGTAACAAGAAGCGGCGGCGGCAGATCGTCCTGCGCTCACAGTTCATGCGCCTGCGCATGTGCCTGCGCCTGCGCCTGTGCCGGCGGCGGCAGAGCCGGCTGCAGCACCAAGGATTTTTACAACACAGACCTGAAACTCAGACAGCTTGCATACAAAAAATGAGACCCGGGGACGGGGTCGTAGTCTCAAAATGACCGATG
>CADAQV010000216.1 GCA_902790095.1 uncultured Lachnospiraceae bacterium
TCTCATGGCAGAGCTTCCCTTCATGGCTACGGAAAATATCATGATGGATGCGGTTGAGGCAGGCGGTGACCGTCAGGAAATGCACGAGATCATCCGTACACTTTCAATGCAGGCCGGCGCAAATGTAAAGCAGATGGGCGGCGACAACAATCTTTTAGAGCTTATCGCGGCGGACGAGCGATTCAATCTTTCGCTCGAAGACCTCAAAAAGTCTATGGATCCGAAGAGATATGTCGGGAGAAGCGTTATGCAGGTCGAAGAATTCCTTGCAGACATCATTAAGCCTCTGCTTGATGAAAACAAGGATGTACTCGGAATCACAGCTCAGATAAATGTTTGATATTGGCAAAAGGAGATAAGATATGGTACGCGCTATAGTAGGTGCTAACTGGGGAGACGAAGGCAAAGGAAAAATAACCGATATGCTCGCAGAGCAGTCGGATATCATCATCCGCTTCCAGGGCGGAAGCAATGCCGGACACACAATAATAAATAATTACGGAAGATTCGCACTTCACCTTCTTCCGTCGGGTGTTTTCTATAATCACACAACAAGCATCATCGGAAACGGTGTGGCTCTTAACATCCCTTACCTTATCAAAGAGATAAAGTCACTTGAAGATCAGGGTGTTCCCACACCAAAGATCCTTGTATCCGACAGGGCTCAGATCCTCATGCCTTATCATGTGGACTTTGACGTATACGAAGAGGAAAGACTCGGAAAGAACTCTTACGGTTCCACAAAATCCGGCATAGCTCCTTTCTATTCGGACAAATACGCAAAGAAGGGCTTCCAGGTATCAGAACTTTTCGATGAGGAATCTCTTAAAGAAAAAGTCATCGCTACCTGCGAATACAAGAACGTTCTTTTAGAGCACCTTTATCACAAGGATCCCATCGATCCCGATGAACTTTACAAGACACTTCTTTCATACAGGGATATGATACGCCCCTATGTATGTGATGTATCTGCATTCCTTTATGAGGCAATAAAGGCCGGCAAGAACATCCTTCTTGAAGGACAGCTCGGCTCAATGAAAGATCCCGACCACGGTATCTATCCCATGGTAACATCTTCATCCACACTTGCAGCATACGGCGCCATCGGCGCAGGCATCGCACCCTACGAGATCAAGCAGATCACAACAGTCGTTAAGGCATATTCATCTGCTGTAGGCGCAGGCGAATTCGTAAGTGAGATCTTCGGAGATGAAGCAGAAGAACTTAGAAGACGCGGCGGAGACAAGGGTGAATACGGCGCAACCACCGGCAGACCCAGAAGAGTAGGCTGGTTCGATGCGGTTGCATCTCGTTACGGCTGCCGTATACAGGGCGCAACAGAGGTTGCCCTCACAGTTCTTGACTGCCTCGGCTACCTTAAGGAGATCCCGATCTGCGTAGGCTACGAGATCGACGGAGTAGTTACAAAAGACTTCCCCACAACGGTTCAGCTTAAGAAAGCAAAGCCGGTATGGAAGATAATGCCCGGCTGGGAGTGCGACATCCGCGGTATCAGAAAGTATGAAGAACTTCCCGAAAACTGCCGCAAATATATCGAGACCATCGAAGCAGAGCTTGGTGTTCCGATCACTATGGTAAGCAACGGACCCGGAAGAACAGAGATAATCTACAGATGATCTGACGGGGGCTGTAGTAAATGCAAGACAGCGTCTCTATGATCTATTTGCAAAGCCGGACTGTCCTGCGTGCAAATGATCATAGAGACGTTTACAAAAATAACAGGGGCTGTTTTTTTACAGCCCCTGTTATTTTTTTTTTTTTATAATTTTCACATTTACCTCTTGACAAATCACCCTCATGATGGTATCTTATACAAAGATGTTAGCACTCCATAGTCTTGAGTGCTAACAAACAAGAGGGAAAAGATATGGAACTTGACGAAAGAAAAGCGAAAATCTTAAAATCCATCATTCGAAACTACCTTGAGACGGGCGAACCGGTAGGGTCGAGGACCATTTCAAAGGATGACGAATTGAATCTCAGTTCGGCTACGATAAGAAATGAAATGGCAGACCTCGAAGAGATGGGACTCATCATGCAGCCGCACACATCGGCCGGCAGGATCCCTACAGACAAGGGCTACAGACTCTATGTAGACGAGCTGATGGAAGAAGAAAGAAGAGAGAGCAAGGAAGAGAGAAACATGCTCATAGAGCGTGTGGACAAGCTCGAGACTCTTCTTACAAATCTTGCAAAAATGCTTGCCGCAAACACTAATTACACGACTCTTGTTTCGGCGCCGCAGACAAGCAAAAACAAGCTTCGTTTCCTTCAGCTTTCAAAGGTGGATGAAAATTCCGTTCTTGCGGTCATCATGCTCGAAGGCAACATGGTAAAAAATACCATAATAAAGACCGAAAACGTAATAGACGAACAGATCGTCCTAAAGCTCAATCTTCTTTTGAATTCGTTCCTCACCGGGCTTTCAATAGAAGATATAAACCTCGGCCTCATGACAAAGCTCAAAGCCGAAGCGGGAGAGTATTCGACCGTGGTCGAAGAACTGCTTGGAGCCATCTCACAGATGCTCATAGATTCAGCACCGCAGATATACACAAGCGGCGCAACGAACATCTTTAAGTATCCCGAGCTTACAGAGGGCGAAAAGGCGAGCGAACTTATAAATGCTTTCGAAGAAAAAGAAGCCTTAAACGAGCTTGTCACGACTTCGATGCAGAATAAGAACGAAAACGAGATCCAGATATACATCGGAAATGAAAGCCCCGTTCAGTCCATGAAGGACTGCAGCGTCGTCACTGCAAGCTACGAGCTTGGCGAGGGCATGACGGGTGTTATCGGTATCGTCGGACCAAAGCGTATGGACTACGAAAAGGTGGTAGGAACTTTAAGAGACCTAATGCACCAGCTTGATACAATATATAAGAACAAATGATTTCCGGCCATGGCCGGGGATGGGAGGATGTAATGGCTATTTTTATCGAGGACGGTAACGAAGAGATCAAGGACGAAGCCGTAGTTGAGCCTGAGGCAGAAGAGACCGAAGACACAGAAAAGGCTGAAGAGGCGGTCATCGAAGAGGAAGAGTCCGAAGAGACCGAAGAGCCCAAAAAAGATGCTCAGCAATTGATAATAATAGCAGCAAGAAAAAGAAGGACAGGCACAAAAACAAAAAGCCCGAAAAGGACAAGAGGGATGAGCAGATAGAAGAGCTCACCGAGCATTTAAAGAGAAATCTTGCCGAATTCGACAACTTCAGAAAGCGTACCGAAAAAGAAAAGGCTGCCATGTTCGACCTCGGTGCAAGAAGCGTTATAGAAAAGCTTCTTCCCGTAGTTGACAACTTTGAAAGAGGTCTTGGTTCCATCGGACCCGACCAGAAAGTCGACGAAAGCTTTGCAAACGGCATGGACATGGTATACAAACAGCTCTTAAAGCTCTTTGAAGACCTTGGTGTACAGGCTATCGAAACAGAAGGCAAGGAATTCGATCCAAACCTGCACAACGCAGTCATGCATGTGGATGATGAAAAATACGGCGAAAACATGATAGCCCAGGAATTCCAGAAGGGCTACAAGTACAAAGACACCGTTATCAGACATTCAATGGTGCAGGTGGCAAATTAAACGGATCACAGCATAGCTGTTATTCATATTAAAATGTATTTAATATAAGGAGGATATAAATCATGGGAAAAATCATAGGTATTGACCTTGGTACCACAAACAGCTGCGTAGCTGTTATGGAGGGTGGTAAGCCCGTAGTTATCGCAAACACAGAAGGCGTTCGTACAACTCCTTCGGTAGTTGCATTCACAAAGACAGGTGAAAGACTTGTCGGAGAACCTGCAAAGCGTCAGGCTGTTACAAACGCAGAAAAGACAATTTCTTCTATCAAGAGAAAGATGGGTACCGACTATAAGGTACAGATCGATGACAAGAAGTATTCGCCTCAGGAGATATCTGCAATGATTCTTCAGAAGATGAAGGCCGATGCGGAAAACTATCTTGGAGAAAAGGTTACAGAGGCAGTTATCACTGTTCCCGCATATTTCAACGATGCTCAGCGTCAGGCTACAAAGGATGCAGGTAAGATCGCAGGCCTTGATGTAAAGCGTATCATCAACGAGCCCACAGCAGCAGCTCTTGCATACGGTCTTGACAACGAAAAAGAGCAGACCTTGCAACAGCCGGCGACAACAAGCTCGGCGGTGATGACTTTGATGCAAAGATCACACAGTGGATGCTCGACGAATTCAAGAAGAACGAAGGCGTAGATCTTTCTTCAGACAAGATGGCTCTTCAGAGACTTAAGGAAGCAGCAGAAAAGGCTAAGAAAGAGCTTTCAAGCGCAACAACGACAAATATCAACCTTCCTTTCATCACTGCAACAGCAGACGGTGCAAAGCATCTCGATATGACACTTACAAGAGCTAAGTTCAACGAACTTACCCATGACCTTGTTGAAAGAACAGTCATCCCGGTTCAGAACGCTCTTAAGGATGCAGGACTTACAGCAAACGACCTTTCAAAGGTTCTCCTTGTCGGCGGTTCAACACGTATGATCGCTGTTCAGGACAAGGTTCGTCAGCTCACAGGCAAAGAGCCTTCTAAGAACCTCAACCCCGATGAGTGCGTTGCTATCGGCGCATCTATCCAGGGTGGTAAGCTTGCAGGCGATGCAGGTGCAGGAGATATCCTTCTTCTCGACGTTACACCTCTTTCACTTGCAATTGAGACCATGGGCGGCGTAGCTACAGTTCTCATTCCCAGAAATACAACAATACCTACAAAGAAGAGCCAGATCTTCTCTACAGCTGCCGACAACCAGAGCGCAGTTGATATCCACATCACACAGGGTGAGCGTCAGTTCTCAAGGGACAACAAGACACTCGGACAGTTCCGTCTTGACGGAATCCCGCCTGCAAGAAGAGGTGTTCCTCAGATCGAAGTTACATTCGATATCGACTCTAACGGTATCGTAAACGTATCAGCAAAGGATCTTGGAACAGGCAAAGAGCAGCACATCACCATCACATCAAGCTCCAACATGAGCGATTCCGATATCGAGAAGGCCGTTCAGGAAGCTGCAGAGTTTGAAGCTCAGGACAAGAAGCGTAAAGAGACCATCGATACACGCAACGAAGCTGATAACCTTGTATTCCAGACAGAGAAGGCTCTTGAGGAAGTCGGAGACAAGATTCCGGATTCAGACAAGACTCAGGTTCAGGCAGATATCGCAGCTCTCAAGGAGATCTTAGAGCGTACACAGCCCGAGACCATGACAGATTCAGACATTGCAGATATCAAGGCAAAGCAGGAATCTCTCATGAAGGATGCAAATTCACTCTTCCAGAAGCTGTATGAGCAGAACGGAATGGGCGGAATGGCAGGCGGCCCCGGTGCAGGTCCTATGCCAGGCGCAGGCTCAGGCGCAGATGACGTAGTTGACGGAGACTACAAAGAAGTTTAAG
>CADAQV010000217.1 GCA_902790095.1 uncultured Lachnospiraceae bacterium
AGCCTAACGCGCCCGTCGTCGTAATCCTTTTCATCCTCCGCTTTATCCGCAGCATTTCCGTACCTTTTAAGGACTACCCTGACCTTTGCCAAAAGCACTCCGAGCGAATAAGGCTTCTCGATATAATCGTCTCCGCCGATATTTAAAGCCACTATCTTATCATCATCCGTATTGCGGGCAGAGATGAAAAGTATGGGGATATTCTTTGTCTCGCGTATCCTTTTGCACAGTGAAAAGCCGCTGCCATCGGAAAGGTTGATGTCAAGAAGCAAAAGCCTTGCATCGTCATGCTCAAAAAAACGCATGGCCTCAAGGCTTGAGTAGACAGCCTTTGAATGGACATCGAACATGTTGAAATACTCGCAGGTGTTGTCCGCGAGTTCCTTTTCATCGTCTATGATCAAGCAATCGTATATCATCTAAGTCTCCGCCAATCTTACATTTCGTAATCGATGCACACTCTGTTCTTGACATTCGGCCTTACAACGCCGTCTGCCACAGCCACATGCGCCGGATGGACCGCATACCCTTTCAGCGAAGCCCTGTCTTCAAATGTCGAATCGAGCATAAGGTCCGCATTTGATGATGACAGGCATTCTGTCTGAACATGTATCTCCTTTAATCCCGGAATCTGCCCCGCAAGGCTTTCAAGCCCCTCTTTTATGGCAGCCTTTACCTTTGCCTCCTGTTCACCCGAAAACTCGTCCTTTAATTGCCAAAGAATCACATGCCTTACCACCTTTTTTCCCTCCTTAACATATATATGATTTGTTGATCTGTTTTTTTGTATTTGAAATTCCTTCTATCGTCACATTTCTGCAGTTTTTGACAAGTATTGCCCCGTGTCCCCTTGAAATGCCGTCGTCAAACCACATATCAAGCTCTTTTACATCGCCCGGCTGTTCTACCAGGCAGATATTCTTTAAAAGCACATTTTCAAGATAATGTTCCTCATCTTCAAATCCGCGAAGCTCTATTGGGTTGCAGGTAAAATATTCTCTAAGCTGTTCATTTAAGGCAAGCCCCGTAAGTGTTATATCCCTGAATGCAAAATCCTTGAAAACGGGTGGGACCGATGAGCCTTCGCCGTCATCGTTATACGGAACAGAGACAGCAAGTATCCTGCTTAAGATGCAGTTTTCGACGCGGACATTCTTTATATACGCGCCGCGTTTTTTTGTTCCCTTTATCTGCACGCCGTATGCGGAATGCGAAAAATCGCAGTCCCATATGTGAACATCCTCTATGCCGCCCGACATCTCGCTTCCGATGGCAAAACCATGCCCGAAAAGGGATGTGCAGTCAAATACGCAAATATGCCTGCAGGGTCTTCCTATCAGGTTTCCCTCGGGATTCTTGCCCGATTTTACAGCAACGGCATCATCTCCCGTGTCGAATCTGCATCCGAACAGAAAGCAGTTTTCAGAAGAGTCCGGATCCCATCCGTCACCGTTCCAGATATCGCGCGAGACGATCGTGCAGTTATCCGTCACGATATTTTCGGAGTAGATCATATGTATGTTCCATGCGGGGCCCATACCGACTGTCAGCCCACTTATTCTTACGTTACGGCAGTTGCTTATGTTTATAAGCCTTCCCCTGGCTCTTCCGGGCACAGTTTCGGCCTTTTCATATTCGCTGCCTTCGGTCACGCTGCCCTCTTTTATAAGCCTTGCTCTCTCCGCCTCTATGGTATTATCCATCAGCTCCCTGCCGCCGCCGAGTATGCTTCCCTTGCCGTAGATAAGGATATTCTCACAGTTCGATCCCGCATCATGATCAAGCTCTCCCATATTGATAAGACTCTGATAGCAGTACCTTTCCATACCCTCAAAGCGGCTCTTTATCATGGGAAGGTAATCCTGCGGATCGCCTGTTCCCTGCAGCACCGCGCCCTCATCAAGATAAAGAATGCTGCCCGAACGCATAAAGAGGCCGCCGGAAAGAAATACTCCCTCCGGGATATACACGGCCTGACAGGCCTTGCAGTCATCTATCGCTCTTTGAATGGCGGCGGTATTGACTGTCTTTCCGTCCCCTGCCGCAAAGTAAGGAGCCTTGGTTATATCGATATATTCTATTTGCGGAAGAGTTTTCGGGCTCAAAGAAACCTTTTGACCTTTAAAAGATATCTCGGTTTTATATTCGGTATCAGGCCCTAGGTCATGCACCGTAAAGTGCGTCACCTTTGTCTCAAAAGTTCCGACGCCCGAAACGTTTACAGTGTAGACACTGTCCTTTTCCGCTCCTTCTTCTATTTCCCAGAAGAAGGTTATGTCTTTATCGGTGGTTCTGTAATATGCTCTCATTCTATGGCCTTCTTTACTATATTTACAACATCCCCATAGCATTTCAAAAGATCGTCAAGACCGCTTTCTATCTCATCCGTTCTGCCTTCCTTTGCGGCCTTTTCATGCGAAAGCGCCATCGCAGAAAGCTCATCAGCGCCTATCGTTTTCGAAGAACTCTTAAGCGCGTGGACATATACCTCGTAATCCTTCCAGTTCTTTTCATCAAACGCTTTTCTGATATCAGTCTGTTTTTGCGGATGTTCCTCAATATATGTCTGCAGGATCTCCTTGTAAAACTCATCATCGTTCATGGCGAATACTTTTGCAGCCGAAACATTAAAGCCCTTGCTTTCCAGCTTTTCGGTAAAGCTTTTCGGCGATTCGTCAACAGCCTCTGCCATAGCTGCGGCAGCATCCTGCCCGCCGATGTATTCATACTTGTCTTCCGGAAGGTATTTTGCGATCATGGTCTCCAGCTTGTCGGGATCTATTGGCTTTGTAAGATAGTCGACAAAGCCTTCCGCGATATATTTGTCCCTTGCCCCGACGATGGCGTTTGCGGTAAGCGCAATGACCGCCGTTTTGTTTCTTAAAAGATCTCTTTTCTTAAGTTCGTTTAATGTTTCCACGCCGTCCATTCCGGGCATCATATGATCCATAAGGATGATGTCATAATGCTTCTTTAAGACTTTTTCCACGCATTCATTGCCGCTTTGCGCAGTATCCGGCGTCACATTGCAGTGCTTTAAAAGCCCCTTTACTACGGTAAGGTTCATCTCGTTGTC
>CADAQV010000218.1 GCA_902790095.1 uncultured Lachnospiraceae bacterium
CTTCTTCGCCATAAGAGTAAAGATGGGGGGAATGGGATAGCTGTCCTTTTTGATCTCGGCGCAAATGCCTTCAGGGAGCATTCTCGGGATATTCTCATAGAAACCGCCGCCTGTGATATGGCTGCAGCCCTTGATCCTTACACCGGCTTTTTTCACATTTTTAAGAGCCTTTACATATATCCTTGTGGGAGCTATCAAAGCTTCACCGAGAGTCTTTCCGAGCTCGTCATAATATGTATCAAGGCTTTCCTTTGTCATGGGGAAGATCTTTCTTACAAGAGAAAAACCATTTGAGTGAACACCCGATGAAGCTATACCGATAAGAGTGTCACCCGGCTTTATATCCTCTCCTGTGATCATATCCTTTTTATCTACGATTCCTACGGCAAATCCTGCAAGATCGTATTCATCCTCGGGCATAAGTCCGGGATGCTCGGCTGTCTCTCCGCCGATAAGGGCGCATTCCGACATAACGCAACCGTCGGCAACACCACCGACTATCTGCGCTATCTTTTCGGGATAATTTTTACCGCAGGCGATGTAATCAAGGAAGAACAACGGCTCTCCTCCGGCACATGCGATATCATTTACGCACATGGCAACGGCATCGATACCGATCGTGTCATGCTTATCCATGACAAATGCAAGCTTTACCTTTGTTCCGCATCCGTCCGTACCTGATACAAGTGTGGGCTCCTCCATCTCCATGTACTTTTTCATGTCGAAAGCACCCGAAAAGCCGCCAAGACCTCCAAGTACCTCCGGCCTGCCTTGTACCCTGCCTCGATGTCAACGCCTGAATTTTTGTAATCCATTTCGTTCCTCCTTGGAATAATATAAAATTTTAAAATCCTGTATAATCAAAGCTCCGTCTCTCTCTTGCCCGAAATAGTCATCGCCCCGCTTAAAATGGCCATGATACCGCAGGTAACTCCCGTTATAATGCCGATAACACCAACCGTGATGCTTATGGTTGCTGCTTTGTTAAACTTTTTACTTGCTCTGTCTGTCATCGCTTAATCCTCCTTGATTCCGTAAATTGAATAATATTCGTCTATCCTGGCTTTCATTTCATCATCAATGAGCACGCGTCCGTTTACCTCCCTGCCGTAGAGATATTCAACGACATCCTTCATTGAAACGATAGCATTTGTCTCAAAGCCGTAAAGATCTTTTATCTCATCGAGTGCTCCCTTATCGCCCTTTCCTCTTTCACATCTGTTCAAAGACACCTCAAGGCCGATAATGTCAACATTTGCCTGCTCGCGAAGGATGGGAACAGTCTCTTCCATGGATTTTCCCGAAGTAGTTACATCCTCTATAATGACAACTCTGTCTCCGTCCTTAAGCTTTGAGCCGAGAAGAATACCTGTATCTCCGTGGTCCTTTACTTCCTTGCGGTTGCTGCAGTATCTTATCTCTTTGCCGTAAAGCTTTGAAAAAGCTATAACTGTTGCTACCGAAAGCGGAATGCCCTTGTAAGCCGGTCCGAACAGCACGTCAAAATCGTCACCGTAATCATTGTGTATGGCTTTGGCATAATATTCACCCAGTCTTTCAAGCTGAGCGCCTGTAACATAGGCTCCCGCATTCATGAAAAACGGGGACTTTCTTCCGCTCTTCAATGTGAAATCTCCGAATTTTAAGACATCACATTCGATCATAAATTCAATAAATTCCTTTTTATACTGTTCCATACCGTCATTTCCTTTCTGTGATCCAAATTATTGACTATTTTCCGTAGATGGTTTCCTTCAGATATTTTGCGTTTGTTACAAGATCTACCCAAAGCATGTAATCGTCTTCCACCGATACTGAATAGGTTCCGCTTACCGGTACAACAAGGGTGGAAAGATTATATTTCACGTAATCACCGGCATTCATCACAAGTCCGAGCATCGTTCCGCTCGGGATATTGTGAGATACAAACGGCAGAACATTGTCAAGGAAGGTGTCGAGTTCACCGAGGCTGAAGCCCTTTACCTTATTGAAGAGCGCCGTGAGCGCGGTCCTCTGTCTTTCGGTTCTTCCGGCATCGCCCGTATTTCCGACCTTTCTTATTCTGCAGTAACCAAGTGCCTGCATACCGTTTAAATGCTGCCTGCCGCTTTCCTTTACATAGTAATCTTCGGGGTCAAGTCCCATGGACCTGGCAACGGGGGTAAGATTGTTGTTGATATGCTTAACTTCGGCATCGGTGATATTGATATCTATTCCGCCGGCATAGTCAAACATGGCAATGGCCGAAGCAAAACTGATGAATGCGTAATTGTCTATCTTTACACCGAAGTTCTTTTCTACAGTCGAGACAAGCAAAGGCGCGCCGCCGAATCTGTAAGAGTTGTTAAGTTTGACCGCGCCGAAGCCTTCAAGATTGACTCTTGTGTCTCGGAGTAGAGATGTCAGGTAAATGGTCTTATTTGTCTTATTGATCGACAAAAGCATAATGGTATCGGAGTAATTGTTCATATCGACACCGATCAAAAGAACATTGTAAACGTCGCTGTCACTTACCGGCTCATGGCTTTCCATTTCCTTTGACTGTGATTCAATAGCCTCGTCAATTGATGAAACTATCTCTGACGCGCTTTCGGAAGCCTGTTTTGAAATGGATTCCTGAACTGAACTCTGATATTCGGACTCGATCTCTTCCTGTCTGCTTTCAGCTATGCTTGAAGCCTTAGATTCGATCTCCTCGGCAGCTTCAGAGCTTGCCTGGGATTCAAGTTCCTGCTTTTTAGCCTCATCAGCTTCTATTGAAGCGCGGGCCTCCTCGGGAGTAAGACCGGGGTTTTCTTCTACTGCTTTGCTGACCTCTTCATTGACCAAAGATTCGTATTTTTCCTCATGGATAGATGATTCTTCGCTCTCTTCGACAGACTGCTTAACAGATTCATAAACGGAAGACATATCCGTATCGGTGCTCTCGGCATCCACGGACTTACTTATGCTTTCATATATCGATGACTGGATGGGCTTTATGATATCGTCATTACCTTGTTTGACCTCTTTAGAAATGTCGGCATGCGCCATGGTCGTTATGCTCGCATCGTCATCCGGGATATAATTTGTTTTGTTATAATACTTTTTGAAGATCGCATACGCTATCGCAAGCAGGATAAGTACTATGGCAATAATGACGCACAGCACTATGACCACTATTCTGATGACCCTTTTCTTTTTGCTCTTTTTATTTGTGCCGTTTTCACCTGCAGTGCCTATGGTATTGCTTCCGGCTGCGCCCGGCCCGGCATTTCTCTTTTTTGCAGTTCTTTTCTCGTCCATTTTTCTCCTTAAAACTACCTTGATCCTTCGTGTTTGAAAACAACCAGTATTGTCTTCAAAATGATCTTGATGTCAAGCGATATCTTCCAGTTGTCGATATATTCAAGGTCGAGCTTTACGACCTCTTCAAAATCCTCTATATCGCTTCTTCCGCTCACCTGCCACATACCGGTAAGCCCCGGTTTCAGGCTGAGGCGTCTTTTCTGATACGGGGTGTATTCCCTGAATTCGTCGACTGTGGGCGGCCTTGTGCCGACAAGGCTCATATCACCCTTCAATATGTTGAAAAACTGAGGAAGCTCGTCAATGCTGGTCTTTCTGATGAACTTGCCGACCTTTGTGATCCTCGGGTCGTCCTTCATCTTAAACATTGCGCCCTTCATCTCATTCTTTTCCATGAGCTCGGCCTTTCTGGCCTCGGCATCCTTATACATACTTCTGAATTTGTATATATAAAAATATCTTCCGTT
>CADAQV010000219.1 GCA_902790095.1 uncultured Lachnospiraceae bacterium
CACCGTGAAGATCGGTCGCTCACGACAGTCCAGCTTTGCAAATAGATCATAGAGACGCTGTCTTGCATTTACTATATGGGGCTGTTTTTTACAGCCCCTTTAAATTTTAAATCTCATTACAAGTATGTTTTTATCCCTTATCCTCGAATACTTCACACTTTCGGCGATCCCCATAACAAGCCTTATACCCATGCCGCCGTTTTCGTAGTCTTCAAATTCCTTTTCTTCGGGAATGCTTATCGTCGGGTCAAAGGGAGTTCCGTCGTCTTCGATGCGGACGGAAAGGATATCGTCCTTTTTAGAGGCAAGGATGAATATTTCGCTGCTGCCGGAATAGCTTTCCACATTGACGCAGATCTCTTCGCAGGCAAGAAGTATATGCTTGACGGATCTTACATCACCGGTAAGTTCTGTAAGGATATCCTTAAGGCAAGTAAAGGAGCTTTCCCCTTTTCCGATCCTGCGGCTTATGACAGATGCGCCTGTAAAGCAAAAGCTGAGCATCGTTATGTCGTCGGCCTGCTCGCATCCGCTTGAAAAGGCATCAACATCTGCGCATATGGATTCTGTGATATTTTTTTCGCGGCAGGCTTTAACGGCTTCCAAAAGCCTCTTTTCTCCGTAAAGCTTTCTGTCTTTTGATACAGCCTCGGTGACGCCGTCGGTATAGACAAGGATTCCCTGCCCGGGCTCTAATATAATATAATCATCCTTGATGCCTGCGTCCTCAAACATTCCGAGAGCGATCCCCGCATCGGGATCTAAGATGCTGCTTTCCTGCCCGTTAATAAGCACGGGGCGGGTATGCCCGGCATTTGCGAACCTTACTTCACCCGTATGCATGTCCATATCTCCGGCGAAGATAGTGACAAACATCTCCTCGGGGTTGTTTAAACATATCTCGTCGTTTGCTGCATTAAGCGCCGCGGCGGGTGATCCTTCGCTCTTTAATTTTTCGCTTATGAGGACAAGTGTCATGGACATGAAGAGTGCAGCGGCAACACCTTTGCCGGATACATCCGCGAGCAAAAAGTAAAGCTTGCCGTCTTTTTCAAACCAGTTGTAGAAATCGCCGCCCACCTCTTTCATGGGTCTTGAGAGGGCATAGACATCAAACGCATCCCCTTTGTATTTGCGTTCGGCAGGCACCATGCCTTCCTGGATGCTTCTTGCGATACTAAGCTCTGCGGAGGCCTGTGCCTTTTCATCTGCCAGGGTCTGAATACTTTTTATATACCCGTGTATGTCATCGGACATCCGGTTAAAGGACCCTGCTATCTCCTGTATCTCTTCATATGACTTTACATTTATATGTCTGCTTTCGTTTTCAGGGTCGAAATTGTTCATTTCCTCGGAGATTTGTTTTATGGGAACAAATATCTTCCATCTGAGCACTATCAGCAAAAGTCCAAATGCAACAAAAAGAACACCTCCCGCAACGAGAAGTATCTTCATCACATATTCATATGCTTCCTTCTGTATTTTTCCGATATCAAAATCGACCCCCACAAAAACGGGATCATGACGTGCCCATTCTCCTTCAGGCGTATAATATATCGGTGTTATCGTGTAATAATAGGTATAGACACTGCCGTATTTATTTGTAAACTTTTCGGGTCCGGATATTTTTCCTTCAAGTGCCTGCTTAAGGTACTTCATATCCATATCGTATACAACAGTCCCGGTGCGGCGTTCTTTGATTATGACTTCGTTTTCCTCGTCATCGAGTGCCGCCGCTGCATAAAAGACCACTTCGCCCGTATCGATATCAGCCTTGAAAAGATACATATATTTTGCATCCACCATATTGCATCCAAGTCTGAGCCTGTCTATGAAGAATTCTGTGTTAGAGTTCTTGCCGTCTTCCTCATGGTCGTAATCGACATAGACCAGAATATCCTCGGCGTAGACTTTTGATGCCTTTGCGTTTTCAAGGCAGTGTTCTTCCGATATTCTTTTATAGAAGATCCTGCTGACTATCGCTATTATGGTAAGCAGCAAAACTATGAGGATCACCGCCATTAGCGCGATCCTCCTAAGAGCATGATTTTTCATCGATCCTCCAACCTTCTTAGGGCGGCCGCAGGGCCGCCCGTAAGATTATTCAAAGAATAACAACGAGTCGAGTGCCTCCATGGATGCCTTAAGGTAGGCATCATCGATTATCGGCCATTTGAAACCGCATCTGTAGAGAGCATTTACGGAAAACCGGTTTTCCGCGCCGAGCATCACCAGATTCTCGCCCCGGCGGTTATTGTATGCCAAAAGCCCCAGCATGGTCTCGTCGGCACCGGCGCTCTTGATCTCATCATTGGCCCTCTTGTTGAACTCTTCGTCCGATAGGATATCGATCTTAAATCCATACGCCTTCATAGCGTATATTACATCGGCGAAGGTGACCGTGTGATCGTTATAAGCGTGGAATACGCTGTATGCCTTATCGGCACTCGCAAATTTAAGGACTGCCTCTGCGCTTGTGTCTATGGGCGAAAACTCCGCTCTCCTGTCAAGCAGGCTTACAGGAAATGCCTTAAGCTTTTTGTATGCCCGGAGTGATCTCATAAAGCCGTTTGTAAGAAGGTTTATCTGGAATTCTCCGTCACTTACGCGGTTCATCAGGTTGCCCATTCTGACTATGCAGGCGTCAAGACCTCTTTCGGCCTTGGCCTCAAGCACTTCTCTTTCGGCCAGGAATTTTGTGCGCACATATTCGTTTTCCACGCTCTGACCAAAGTAGAGCATGTTTTCCGAAATGGCGGGCACATTCCCTTCCTTTACCTCCATCTCGCCCGCAACAGAATATGTTGATGTCTGAACGAGCCTCTTTTTGGTCTTAAGACACATTTCTATGAGATTGTTAACGCCGATATGATTTACCCTTTCAAGAAGGTCGCCCTCTGTGAAGTGTTTTACGCATGCCGCGCAGTTTATAACGGTGCCGTATCCTTCAAGGCATGACTGATAAAGGCTTTCCGGCATGGTGATATCACCCTCTGCGCAGAATATCCTCTTGCCGAAAAGATCGAGCATCGGATCGCCGAAATAATA
>CADAQV010000220.1 GCA_902790095.1 uncultured Lachnospiraceae bacterium
GTACAACAAGCCGATGAAAAAAGAAGAAAAAGGAGAACAAAGTGTCGCCGGATAAGAAGGCTACACTTTTTCTTGTTGCCACCCCGATCGGCAATCTGTCTGAAGCTTCCCCGCGCAGCGTGGAGGTTTTAAAGAGCGTCGATGTGATCGCCTGCGAGGATACCCGCAATTCCAAAAAGCTCTTAAGCCATTTTGATATCCATACCAGGATGATCACCTATCATAATTTCAACGAACGCGAATCTTCCAAGGGCATCCTGTCACTGCTGGAAAAAGGGGAGGATGTTGCTTTGATTTCAGATGCCGGCTATCCTCTGATCTCCGATCCGGGCTATCTTCTGGTTCAGGAAGTGATCAAGGCAGGTTTTGCGATCGTGACGGTATCCGGTCCCAATGCCGGACTCAATGCCCTGGTGGCTTCGGGACTGCCGACCGGCCACTATCTCTTTTATGGTTTTCTCAATGCCAAGGCTTCCCAGGACGAAAAAGAGCTTGCGGCATTAAAGGATTTCCCTTATACGCTCATCTTTTATGAGGCACCTCACCGCATCGAAAAGACTCTGAAGCTGGCCCTGAAGGTCCTTGGCGATCGACGGGCCTGTCTGGCAAGAGAACTGACCAAGTTGCATGAGGAGTATCATCGCGACACGCTTTCAAAGCTTTGCGAACTGCACGATCTCAAGGGCGAGATGGTTTTGATCATCGAAGGCCAGAATGAAGAAAAGGAAGTCTCCCTTGAAGTTCTCTTAAAAGAAGTTAAGGAAGAAATCAAGGCGGGGATGCGTTCCAAAGAGGCGATCAGCACGGTCGCGAAGAAATACGACGTTTCCAAAAACAGCCTCTATGAAGAATATCTGAAACAGAAGGAAGACAAACAGGATGAAGGCGAGTGAGTATCAGGCGAAAGCCATGCGGACGCTGAATCCGCAGATCGCAAAGAAAGACATTCTGGTCAATGCGGTCATGGGCCTTTCGGCGGAAGCGGGGGAAGCGACCGATCTGGTGAAGAAACATCTCTTTCAGGGCCACGATCTGAAAAAGGATGAGCTGATGAAGGAACTGGGCGATATCGCCTGGTATCTGGCGGAAGCGGCCACAGCCATCGATGTGAGCCTGGATGAGGTCCTTTCCATGAACATCGAAAAGCTGAAGGAACGCTTTCCGGACGGCTTTGATGCGCTGCGCTCCATGTATCGTGAGAAGGCGCCTTTTTACGGCTATGAAGATACGGCGGTGAAGATCCTTGATCAGAAACATCCGGCCATACAGAGTCCTCAGGATCTCTACGATCTTTTAAAGCTTTGCTGGAATAAAGAAACATGCGCACCGCGCATGGCTGAAGACTGGACAAGTGAGAATCCCAGCCTTGGCCAATGTTCGATCACGGCCTTTCTCGTGCAGGACATTTTCGGCGGTAAGGTGTACGGGATACCGAGAGAAGGCGGCACCTTCCACTGTTATAATGTTGTGGGTGACCGGGTTTTCGATCTTACCAGCGAGCAGTTCGGGGATGAGGTGCTCGATTACACAGACAATCCCGAGCAGTTTCGGGAAGTGCATTTTGCAAAGGAAGAGAAGAAGCAGCGCTACGAGTATCTGTGCAGGGAATTGGAAAAGCATAAGAAAAAATACAAGTGTCCCTGCTGCGGGTATTATACGCTGCCGGGTGCGGGCGCATACGATGTCTGCCCCGTATGTTTCTGGGAGGACGATCCGGTGCAGGAGGAGGATCCGGATCTTGCAGGAGGAGCTAATGATCTGAGCCTTAGGGAGAGCAGGGAAAACTATAAGAAATATGGAGCGTGTGAGGAACGATACCTTGAGCGTGTACGCAAGCCTCTGCCGGGAGAAGAAAATGACAGATAGGACTATTGGATATGTAATAAGAATATTGACAGTGCTTCCGCTAATGGCCCTGCTTTTCATTTTTGCAGGCTGTGGGAGTTATGCTGCAGATCCGGGTGTTCCCCAAACAGATACTAAGGTCTATACGAAGACACAAGGGGAAGAATTTAAGAATGAGCCTCTTCGCTTCAGGAACGAACGTCTTCTCAGGGAACATTACGAGAAGCATGGCATTGACATGGGCTTTAAGTCTGCGGGAGAATACGAGGAAGCCGCTTCTGCCGCCGCCCTGAATCCCAAAGCCCTGCATAAGAAGGAGAAGGAGGACGGCGATGACGTTTACTATGTGAAGGCCACCAATGAGTTCGTTATCGTCTCGAAGGACGGGTATATTCGCACCTACTTCCTTCCGGACTCCGGAATCCGATATTACAATAAGCAGTAAATTTATCAATGAGGAGAATATGAGTTTATAAATAATTTATAAAATACAACTAATACCGGGCTTTATACCAAATAAAGTAAAATGGTTGTCATAACATACTCTATATAGAAAAAAGACAACGCAAATACTTGACATTGTATATTTTGGGTTTATAATAAATTTATATTTGTTAAGCAAATGTAAATTTATTAGGTATAGGAACGCCCGTATTTATGAGCCTAGACTGAATTTGAAACCCTCAGAGGTTTCAAAGAGCCATAGGCTCTTTTTAATACCAAAATATGTCAAGTTACAAATTTGCATAATACTATTAAATATTTAAAGAAAAAAGGCTTTTGGTTATATGGAGCTGATATGGATGGTGAAGATTATAGTAAGATAGATTATGGCGATAAAGCATGTTTAGTAATTGGCAATGAGGGTAAAGGCCTAGCAAGAATAATAGAGGAAGAGTGTGACTATATTGTTAGTATTCCTATGAAGGGGAAAGTTAATAGTTTAAATGCATCTGTTGCTTGTGGAATACTAATTTATGAAATGATTAAGAGGTAGGTTTTGGTTATGTATAGAGATTTGAATGATTATGAGATAATATATATGATAAATGAGCAAAAGGATGATATTTTTAATTTATTATATGAAAAATACAAACCTTTAATTAATAAATATGCAGGGAAATTTTATAATACTTTTAAAAAATATGGTTATGAATATGAAGATTTAATGCAACTAGGATATATAACTTTAT
>CADAQV010000221.1 GCA_902790095.1 uncultured Lachnospiraceae bacterium
CGTCGGTTCCTTTCGTCTGAATGATCTCAACGTCAAACCCCTGTGTGCCGTATGCCACATTAATGGACTTTACGGCGTCAAAAAGGCAGAGCGCGGGATAACGGCTCATGAGTTTATCTTGAAGCACAACGTCTGTCAGAAGAGAAGTTTTTGAAGCCTCCAAGGTATAGACATCTCTTTCGCCTTCCACTCTGCAGTAGCAGCTTTCCCCATCTTCGGTTTTGCTTCCGATGTACAAAACGAAGGACCTAGCCAGTTTTTCGCTGTTTTCGTCATTCGGGTCGCTAAGCTCGGTATAGTCAAGCTTTAATATACCGTATCCGCTCTTTAAGCCGAAACTGTCAAGCGTCTCATCATCTGCATCTGCCGCAGCGCTTGTCATATATTTCATGGATGTCACGCCCAGAAGAAGATCCTTCATCGCGTCATAATCCGTTGCCATATATCTGTCCCAAAGCCTGTAATACCAGCTCGTCGTGCCTATGGCATTCGATTCGGTAAGATCTTCCGGTTCATTTATAAGCACTATCTCCTGATTCTTGTCTTTGTATTCTATGCGGGTAAGCGCTGCCGGATCGATGGTCGGATATTCCGGCAGCTGTATGAATGCGTTCTCATCTGTATCTATAAGATCTGTTATGGATCTTTTTGTCGAAAAGATGGTGCCCGTATCGTCAAGGCATGCATAACAGTTATCTGCCGATGTGGGTGTGATCATGCCGAAGATCACTTTTTTTGCCGTGCCCTCCTCATTTTCAAGAATCAGATAAGGGCTGTCACTCTTTATGCCAAAGCTTTCCTTTTCTTTTTCTTTGTCTGAAAACATCTTTATGATATTAAGCGATGTTGCCGAAGACAGCAGGCTTTCGACCTTGTCGGCCTTTACTGTAAGTTCGGGGTGATCGTCAAGCTTCCACAGGCCGTCTTCGTTTTTCTGCAAAGTCACCTTTCCTTCTTTTCCCGAAAAGGTTATCTTTGTAACATCATCTTTTGAGATATCAAATACCTTTACAGTCTTTTCCCCGGTCTGCTCACCGGTCTGATCACCGGTCTCTTCTTCCTTTTTTTTACACGCGCCGAATATGATTATCAGCACGATAAGCGCAATGATTATTATTGCAAGGCTGCCCAAAAGGATAAGATTTTTCTTCTTTCTTCTCTTTGAAAATGCCATTATCTTCTTCTCCTTGAAAGCCATATGCAAAGGCCTGCGAGCAGAATGCATACAGGGATAGCTATTACAAAGATGCCAAGCCCTGTTCTGAATTCGCCGGCCGTAAATGTATTGACGGTCACACCGGACTGCTTAGCCGGGATGCTTACGCTTGCTTTAAGAGAGGCAAGTCCCGAAAGCACGCTTACAAAGGCATCGCCGTTAACGCAGGTGCTTCCGATCTCGCTGAAGGACGAATATTCAAGGAAATATTCGCTGGCAAAAAGCACTATCTTTCCTTCGCCTTCGTTTGTACGGTCAACTATTGATACGGCGTAATCAAAGGGGCCGTCTATATCCGAATCTATTTTTTCATCGTAGGATTCGCTTTCAAGGTCCATTCTGAGCCATGAATCGTCACTTGATGAAAGAAGGGACGTTACAGACAATGTCTTGCGCATATCCTCATACTGAAGTATGGCCGATGAATAAGGCGCAAAGATATAGCCCGAAACATCTTCAATGCCCGATTTTTCGGCAGGTTCATAGAGCATGAATCTGTAATTCGGCAGGCTGTTTGAAACGCCCTCAAATATATATGCCTTTTCGGTAACGCCGACACCGTAATAGCGAAGGAATTCCTTATAGTTGGCCATATCGGCAATGCCTGTCATGCTGTTAAATATGATGCATTTGCCGTCATGAGCGACATAGTTTTCAAGTGCATCCACTTCCGCAGCGGTAAAATCGGTACTCGGAAGATAGATCATCAAAACATCGCAGTCTTCGGGAACAGCTCCTGCGGATATCAGATTCAGGTCGGCCGTTGTAACGTTGGCCTTTGAAAGAAGGTCAAGGATCTTTTCGTTAAGATCCTTTTCATTATGTCCTTTAAGCAGGTACATCTTGGGAAGATCTTCCGAGGTGCAGTAGCTTATCGCACTTGTAATGGCGCCTTCTCCGTCAAAATAAGCGCTGTAGCTGTTCGTATATCCCATGCGGTAATACATATAGGACTGCTGGTCCACTTTGTATATATCGTTGTAGGAAACGAATTTATGTCTTTCGCTGCTTGCCACAAGCACGTCCGTGTTTCCGGAAAGATCGTCGGATGAAATGTCCATATCCGTAAGGAAAGTGGGCTTTTCATCGGGGTCGATCTGTTCGACCTTTAAGTGCCCCGAAAGATCCGCGTACTTATCGGTCAGCTGAATGAGCCTTTCGTTGTACTTGCCGTCCTTGCCGATAAGGTAGATGGTGACATCCTGCTTCAAGGCAGATACCAGATCCTTTGTGACATCACCTATGGAATATGTCTTTTGTTCACTTATATCAATGTTTTTTACTGCCGACGGCAAAAGATCTGCCGCGATGTTCACTATTACTATTACCCCTATCACAAATACAGAGAGCACAAGGCTGAAAGTACCGTATTTAAAGGAGTTTGCGGAAAAACGTTTTTTCATCTTTTCGTTCATCTTTCGCGCCTCCTTAATTCCATCTGCGTTTCTGTATCGACTGCGTCGTCAAAAAGACGAACAGTATGATGAACGAAACGAACATTATAACCGCTTTTACGTCAAATATGCCGCTGACAAAATAAGATATACCGTCGGAAAACGACACTGCGGACAGCACTTTTGCAAGTGAGCCGTAGTAGATGTCGGCCTTAACGGCGAACAATATCCAGATGCCGCCTGCAAGACATACAAATGTAATAAGCGCAGCTACCAAGTTTGAAGTTACATTTCTTACCACAACGGCAAAGATCAGCGCAGCAACGGTAAACCCGGCCGCATTGACATATGATGCCGAAGGAATAAACCCTGTCACCATGGACATTAAGTAAAAGATAAAGAACACTATAAATGTC
>CADAQV010000222.1 GCA_902790095.1 uncultured Lachnospiraceae bacterium
CCTTCTCTTTTTGTTGATCAAGGGCATTTCGACAAGGATAAAATATCTATAAAATCTACGCTGTTTTATATTATTTTTCTAATGCATATGCTATACTGACAAAGTCTCGTGGACACATTATAAATGATGCTTGAGAATGATTGAAATAACAATGGTTGTTTGCAGGGCAAGGAGGAGGAAAAATGAGCTTTGGATTAAGAAAGATCCTGATCGCAGCATTTGCGCTTTTTGCGCTTACACTTTCAGTCTGCGCTGTGCCAAAGGATGCATTAGCTGCGGATGAACTGACAGGCAAGACCGCATCAGAGATAACCGATATGATGGGTATTGGCTGGAATCTCGGAAATACCTTTGATGCAACAGGGGGGAATTCGGAAGATATTTATTCGCACGAGACGAGCTGGGGAAACCCGGTGGTCACAAAAGAGCTGATAAAGGCCGTTAAGGCCGAGGGCTTTAATACGATCCGTATTCCCATAACATGGTATAACTATGCCGATGGGGATTTTAATATCGACAGCAGATATATGGACAGGGTAAAGGAAGTTGTCACCTGGGCGTATGAGGAAGGATTCTTCATCATATTGAACGTTCACCACGAGAATTGGGTGAATGATGCAAATATCGACAAGAACTATATAGAGATAGGCTACAAGCTTTCAAAAGTTTGGTCGCAGATCGCCGACAATTTTGCCGAATTTGACCAGCATCTGATATTTGAAGGAATGAATGAGCCAAGAGCTTCCGGGACCGGCATAGAATGGACCGGAAATGACGACTGCTATCATGCTGTCAATTACCTTCTTCAGGTGTTCGCAAACACGGTAAGATCAAACGATAAAGGCCATAACGGCGAAAGAGCGCTTATGGTTCCCGGATATGCGGCAGGAAGCACACTTCAGATAATGAATTCCATCACGCTTCCCACCGTAGACGGAGAGGTCTGCAACAACCTCATCGTATCCGTTCACTGCTACAGCCCGTATGATTTCTGTCTTGCCGACACTCAGAAGGATTTTGATGTAAATAATTCGTCTCACACAGGCGGAATAGATACATTGTTTTCGCAGATCGACGACCTGTTCCTTTCAAAAGGAATACCTGTAGTCATTGGCGAGACAAGCGCAACTGCCAAAAACAACGTTCCGGCCCGTGAAAACTGGGCTGCATATATGGCCAAAAAATCTGCCGTATACGGCGTTCCCATCGTTATATGGGATAACGGAAGCAACTCCAATTCCGGCGGTGAAAGCCATGCGCACATGAACAGGGCCGAGAATAAGGCAAATTATCCCACAGTTTTCAAGGCACTTTTTGATGCCTACGCAGCAAGCGAAAAGAACAGCGCCAGAGGCAAATCGGGCTCCGATGATCCGGGGTCTTCCTCAGATTCCGGAACTGTCATCTGGTCTGAGAATTCCGGAAAAAAAAGCACCAAATCCTGGGATGCCGGATTTATCACCATTGGCGCAAAGCCGGCATATTATCTTGAAGGAAGAGAAGTGGTCATTGAGTATTCCGGAAGCGGCGATGTCAAAATGATCCTTGACAGCGAGGTAAAGCAACAGTGGTGGATCCCCATAGATCCCACAAAGGTTGTTGACGGAAACGGCAGAAAGAAGGCAGTCTTTTCGCATGATACCATCATGGGAGAAATGGCTAAATTCGGAATCACGGATCCTGCGGACCTTCGAAATATGTGTTTCATAACCACAACGGAAGATGTTACGGCATACAGCGTAACAGTGATCGGCGGCGGAGCGGTAATAACCTTTATGTCAAACGGAAGGACATATTCCGTATCATCCGAAATGCCATCTGACCCCGAATACAAGAACATGGAATTCCTCGGCTGGTATTTTACCAGGGACTATCAGGCGGACAGCAAATACGAAGGCGCACAGCTCGAATCCGACAGCACCGTATACGGAAAGTTCAAGGTGACGGATGCTGCCTTCCCGGCAAATACTGCAAAGCCGGCGGATGATGAGACAAAGCCTGAGGATACATCAAAGGAAGACAAGACATCCGAAGACAAGACCGCGGAAAACACCGGGGAAGATAAAACTGCGGATGAATCCGATAATGCAGACAAGTCGGATAAGTCAGACAAGTCTGACGACAAAAAGTCAGATGCGACAAAGGCCGACAGCACGGCAAAAGAAGGCGATAAAGGCAACTCAAATGCGCTTCTTATCATAATACTTGCGATTCTTGCGGCCGCCATAGTTGTCGCAACTGTAATATTCATAATGAAGATAAGAAAAATGAAGTAATGCAGGAAAAAACAGCATTTCAGCGCCCTTTGCCTATGGTAAAGGGTGCTGTTTTATTAATATTTAATTGAAGCATGGCTTATCGGTGTGGTATAATGATAAAATAATCTGATGGAAAGGGGAAGAACTTCAGATGAATTCTATTCGGACAAAAATCACGATTCTGACTGTATGCACGATCATCGCGGCAATAAGCATCGCAACAGTCATCGGGCTTATATCTATCCAAAAACTGGGCCGAAACGATGCAGACAGGATGCTGCACCTGACAGTTTCAAGCGGCGCGATGAGTCTGGAATCCTATTTTGAAAGCGTGGAGCATTCGGTGGAGACGGTATCGACGTTTGTGCAGGGCGGTTTTGACGACATGCTGTATACCGATCTGGAAGACCAGGTCGAGAGAATCCGTAATCTTTTTGAGATAATTGCAAATAATACAAACGGTGTGCTCACCTATTATTTCAGGATAGATCCGGAAGTATCCGATACCGTAAAGGGTTTTTGGTATGTAAAAGAGCCGGGGACCGGTTTTCAGGAACATGAAGTGACTGATATCAGCAGGTATGATACAAATGATACCTCACAGCTTGTATGGTTTACCGTTCCAAAGGCAACAGGAAAAGGAGTATGGCTTTCGCCGTATAATACCGAGAATCTGGGTGCGCTTGTCATTTCATACAATGTTCCCGTTTACCGGAATGACCGGTTTATCGGTGTGATCGGCATTGAGATAGATTATGATATACT
>CADAQV010000223.1 GCA_902790095.1 uncultured Lachnospiraceae bacterium
GACTACCGCATAATCTGCCTTGACAAGCTGACCTATGCAGGCAATCTTTCGACCTTAAAGCCCGTTATGGACAACCCCAACTTCCGCTTCGTAAAGGCCGACATCTGCGACCGCGAGGCCGTATACAGGCTCTTTGAGGAAGAACACCCCGACATCGTTGTAAACTTTGCGGCAGAGTCCCATGTTGACCGTTCCATCGAAGATCCCGGCATCTTCCTTCAGACAAATATCATCGGTACCGCAACACTTATGGATGCCTGCAGAAAGTACGGCATAAAGAGATATCACCAGGTATCTACGGATGAGGTGTACGGAGACCTTCCCCTTGACCGTCCCGACCTCTTCTTTACAGAGGAGACCCCCATTCACACATCCAGCCCTTATTCATCTTCAAAGGCCGGAGCAGACCTCCTGGTATTTGCTTACCACAGAACATACGGCCTTCCTGTTACAGTGAGCCGATGCTCAAACAACTACGGGCCTTATCACTTCCCCGAAAAGCTCATTCCCCTTATGATCGCGAACGCGCTTAACGACAAGCCCCTTCCCGTATACGGCGAAGGCCTCAATGTTCGCGACTGGCTCTACGTGGAAGATCACTGCAAGGCGATCGACCTCATAATCCATAAAGGAAGAGTAGGCGAGGTATACAACATCGGCGGCCATAACGAGATGAAGAATATCGATATCGTAAAGCTCATCTGCAAGGAACTCGGCAAGCCCGAAAGCCTTATAACACATGTTACTGACCGCAAAGGCCACGACATGAGATATGCGATAGATCCCACAAAGATCCACAACGAACTCGGATGGCTTCCCGAGACAAAGTTTGCCGACGGTATCAAGAAGACCATCAAATGGTATCTTGAAAACCGTGAGTGGTGGGAGACCATCATCAGCGGCGAATACATGAATTATTACGAGAAAATGTACGGAAACCGCGGGGAGGCATAAATGAAGATCTTTGTCACAGGCGTAGCAGGTCAGCTCGGCCATGATGTGGTAAACGAACTTACATCAAGAGGAATTACCGCGGTCGGAAGCGATCTCGCGGAAACTTATGCGGGCATACTAGACGGTACCGCCGTCACAAAATGTGAATATGTCAGCCTTGACATCACAGATGCGGATGCGGTTAATGCTGCCATTTCATCCGTAAGACCCGATGCCGTGATCCACTGTGCGGCATGGACAGCCGTGGATGCGGCAGAGGATGAGGACAAGCAGGCCAAGGTTTTTGCCATAAACGCAGAAGGCACCGAAAACATTGCAAGAGCCTGCAAAACGATCGATGCGAAGATGATGTACATTTCCACCGATTATGTTTTTGACGGACAGGGCGAGAAGCCCTGGGAACCCGACTGCACCGACTATGCGCCCCTTAACGTATACGGCGCATCAAAGCTCATGGGCGAAAAGGCCGTTTCAGGCACACTTGACAAATACTTTATCGTTCGCATAGCGTGGGTTTTCGGCGTTAACGGAAAGAATTTCATAAAGACCATGCTCAGTGTCGGAAAGACTCACGACTCTGTTCGCGTAGTCTGCGACCAGATAGGCACACCGACTTATACCCTCGATCTTTCAAGACTTATGGCGGATATGATCGTCACGGACAAGTACGGCTATTATCACGCTACCAACGAAGGCGGATACATCAGCTGGTATGATTTCACAAAGGAGATCTATGCCCAGGCCGGCCTTTCCACAGTGGTAAATCCCGTCACCACCGCCGAATACGGCCTTTCCAAGGCCGCAAGGCCCTTCAACTCACGCCTCGACAAGAGCAAGCTTGTAAAGATGGGCTTTACGCCCCTTCCGGATTGGAAGGACGCCCTTGCCCGCTACCTTGTCGCAATTGGAGAGAAATAAAACCCTACGCTGCCCAATAAATCGGAGCTAAAATGATTTTTAAGAAAATAGACAAGATAACCTCCGGCCACTTCATCAGCCGCTACGACATCACCTACGAAGAAGCGGACGGCACCGAAAAAGTCTACGAAATGATCAGCCGCGACAAAGGCCTCGACTCATTTGAAAGACTCAGAAAAAAGACCGCCGATGCAGTCGTGATGGTAGTGACCGACGAGACCGGCGAAAGGATCCTCCTAAACCGCGAGTTTCGCCTCCCCGTCGGCGACTGGGTCTATAATTTTCCCGCCGGCCTCATCGAACCCGGCGAGACACCCGGCCAAAGTGCAAAGAGAGAGATCTTTGAAGAAACGGGACTCGATCTTTTCCGCATCGACGACGTCATGAACAGAAGCTTTTCCGCAGTCGGCTTTTCAAACGAAAGCAACATTTGCATAGTGGGATGCGCAAGAGGAGAAATAAGACCCAGCGATTCTCCCGCCGAAGAAATAATCGCCGGCTGGTACACAAGGGAGCAGGTCGCAAAAATGCTCAGGACAGAAAACTTTGCAAGAGGCACTCAAAGCTATTGCTACCTCTGGGCAAAAGGATATTAAGGAGAAGATATGCTTAATAAGAAATATGTCGAAATGACAAAGTCGGAATCCGTCATCAGAAGGATATACATGTACGGGCTTGAAAGGGCAAAGGCCATCGGAGCCGAGAACGTATTTGATTACAGCCTCGGGAACCCTTCGGTAGATCCGCCCGCAGAGTATGTGGATGCGGCAATAGATCTTTTAAAGCACGATAACGCCATGCATGTGCACGGCTACAGCCCCAATTCCGGAATGCCCGAGGCAAGAAAGGCCATTGCCGAGGATCTTAACAAAAGATACGGCACGAACTACACGGACAAAAACGTGTTCATGAGCGTTTCTGCGGCAGGCGCCATCGCCCATGCCATAAGGGCAGTGGTAACGCCCGAGGAAGGACAGAACGTTATCGTGTTTGCGCCCTTCTTTCCCGAATACGTACACTATGTGACAGGAACAGGCGCGGAACGGGAACTGTACTGCGACATTCTGGACGGAACGTGCAGGAACGAGCTGAGCACATTTTCAACAGATTCCAACCTGACCTACCAGGGGCTGGCCGTCAAGGATTC
>CADAQV010000224.1 GCA_902790095.1 uncultured Lachnospiraceae bacterium
GCCCCGGCCGTGCTCGGAAACTATCAGAATCTCGCCCATCCCGACGAGGCTGAGCTTTTGAAGATAAAACACAGATATACGGCCCATCTAAGGTTTGCATCGCTTATGGGCTGCATGATGGTGGGTACGGAAACAGGCGCGCCGAATGCCGCGTACGCATACGATAAGGAGGCTAATCACTCCGAGTGGGCGCTTGACATTCTGACAAAAAATTTATCGGAAGTTGTTAAAGATGCCGAAAGGTTTGGCGTTATTCTTGCAATAGAACCGGTCTACAAACATATCGTTTTTGACCCGAAGCGTGCAAGAATCGTACTTGACCGCATCGCAAGCCCGAACCTTCAGATCATATTCGATCCGGTCAATCTTCTTGACATGGATAATCTTGACAGAAGAGATGAAGTCATTGCCGAAGCAATAGAGCTGTTGGGGCCCGATATTGCGATGATACATCTTAAGGATTATGTAATAGAAAACGGTAAGATGAAGGCTGTAGGGTGCGGCCTCGGAGAGATGAATTACGACAATATTTTAAAGTTTGCAAAGGAAAGAAAACCTTTCATTCAGACAACACTGGAAAACACACTGCCGGAAAATGCCCGTGCGTGCAGAAAGCACATAATGGACATTTACAATTCGGTCTAGGAAGATAATACGGAGGGATAAAATGGATCAGAACAAAATGAGAGAAATTCAGGATTATGTGGAGTATCTCCTTGACAATTCCAGCGCTGAAAAACCTATGTGGAACAAAGAGCTCGTTCTTGAAAACAAGCCTAATAAGTGGAATTATATCGACGGCTGCATGATAACGGCGTTGCTGGCTCTTTATGAGATAAAGGGCGACGAGAGGTATTTCAATTTCGCAAAGGCCTTTGTTGACTATTTCGTTCAGGAAGACGGCAGCATCAAGACCTATGATATAAAAGAGTACAATCTTGACAATATCAATACTGCCAGCAATCTTTTCTATCTCTATGATAAGACCGGAGAAGAAAAGTATAAGAAGGCTATAGAGCATGTCAGACAGCAGCTTGAAAGCATGCCCAGAACAAAAGAAGGAAGCTTCTGGCACAAGAATATCTATCCCAATCAGGTGTGGCTCGACGGTCTTTACATGGCACAGCCCTTTTACATGAGATATGAGACCGTGTTCAACCGCATGGAAAACTGCCAGGATATAATAAAGCAGTTTAAGAATGTGGAAAGGCTGATGCGTGACGAAAAGACCGGCCTTTATTATCACGGCTATGATGAGAGCAGGGAGATGTACTGGTCAGATCCGGTGACCGGAAGAAGCCCGAATTTCTGGCTCAGATCCATGGGATGGTTTACCCTTGCACTGGTTGAGACAGCTCAGGCTACAGATGAGACATTGTATTATGAAAAAAGATATCTCATAAGTCTTCTTGAAGGACTGCTTGATTCTCTTGCTCCCTATCAGGATGAGAGCGGTATGTTCTATCAGGTCGTAGACAAAAAGGACTTCCCCGGAAATTATCTTGAAACTTCCGGAACAGCGCTTATCAGCTATGCCATCTTAAAAGCCGTAAGGCTTGGATTCATATCTCCAAAGTATGCTTCAATGGGTGAGAAGGCCTTTACCGGCATCATGGACAGATATCTTTCCAAAAACGAGGACGGAACTTTAAAGCTCGGAGGAATCTGCCTTGTGGCAGGTCTTGGAGGAAAAAATAGACGAGACGGAAGCGTAGAGTATTATCTCAGTGAGCCCGTCGTTGAAAACGAAGCAAAGGGCGTTGCGCCTTTCCTGCTGGCATACACAGAAATGATCAGAAGATAGTGGGTGAAAAATGAGTTTTAATATCATTGATATTTTTAACAGATGTATCGTCGTTGAACGCATAAACGACGAATGCTACGAGACTGCGGAAGAATGCGATGTTTTCCTAAACGGAAAGCTGTTTATAAGAACAAAGCAAAATGTTATAACCGTTGACGGGCTTGACCCTGACACCGCATACTGCGTAAGCTTGGGCGGTGAAACAAAAGAATTCAGAACAAAGAAAGAAAGCATACTTCTTGACGTTAAAAAATTTGGCGCCAAGGCGGACGGCATGCATGCGGATACCATGGCCATTCAGGCCGCAATAAATGTGTGCCCCCCGGAAGGCACGGTTTATCTGGGTAAGGGAACATATTTTACAGGCCCCATATTCCTTAAAAGCAATGTGACTCTGTGGTTGGATGAAGGCGCGGTCATACTTGCAGACCCCGACAGAAACAATTATCCCATACTTCCCGGCATCGTAAGGAATATTTACGATAACGATGTTGAATATAATTTCGCATCATGGGAAGGAAATCCTCTTGATTGCTTCGCATCTGTCATCACAGCGGTAGACGTACATGATGCAGCCATAATAGGACGCGGAACTATAGACGGAAATGCCGATAAGAGCGACTGGTGGATAAATGTAAGACAAAAGCGCATAGCATGGAGGCCAAGGCTTTTATTCTTTGCAAATTGCAAAGGAATAAAGGTGAACAGGGTACTTTTAAGAAATTCGGCTTCATGGGCGGTTCATCCCTATTACAGTGAAGATCTGTGCTTTTATGACGTAAATATATGGAATCCTTCCAATTCTCCGAACACGGACGGACTTGATCCGGAAAGCTGCAGCAATGTAACACTTCTCGGAATCAAAATATCCGTCGGTGACGACTGCATTGCCATAAAGAGCGGTAAGATCTATATGGCCGGCGCTCATTATAAGAGGACTTCAAATATCGAGATCCGAAACTGCCGCTTTGAAAGAGGACACGGCTCCATCACCGTCGGCTCTGAAGTTGCCTGCGGCATAGACGGAGTACATGTAAGCCACTGTATTTTCTCCGAAACGGACAGGGGTCTTCGCATAAAGACCAGGCGCGGAAGAGGAGAAAAGAGTCTTATAAACGGCTTATTCTTTGAAAAGATAAAGATGGACAGAGTCCATATGTCCGTTACCGTAAATATGTTCTATTTCTGCGACCCCGACGGCCATTCGGCATATGTGCAGGATCAGGGTCCTCTTCCCGTGGATTACAGAACTCCCAAGGTCGGAGAGATAAAGATAAAAGACATAGAATGCACCGGCGTTGATGCCTGCTTCATATGTGCCAACGGTCTTCCCGAATCACCCATCGAAAAGATATCCGTTGAAAATGTAAATGTCTCATATCTTCCGGAGGGAAAAAGAACTCCTCAGTGTCCCATTATGATGGACGGCTTTCCAAAGTACAGCGGAAAGAGCATGTTCTTAAAGAATGTCAAGTCCTTTGAGGCGAATAATGTTACTGTCAAAGGCGCTGCAGACAACAGCCCAGAGATAATAAATGTTACCGATGTAAAGACGGACAGCCTTAGATTTGAATAATTATTTTGCCTGTCAAGAAAAAACACTTGACAGGCTGCTTTTTTTGTACTATTATGTGCAGGTCTGCTTGTAAAGCTTTTTTACTTGACACATAAAGGATATCGGAAATGGAAAAGGTAGTAGAACAGACTCTTCTTTATGATTTTTACGGCGAGCTTTTAAATTCGCATCAAAAAGAGATCTATGAAGCCATAGTTTTTGACGACATGAGCTATTCCGAGGTCGCCACAGAAAAAGGAATAAGCAGGCA
>CADAQV010000225.1 GCA_902790095.1 uncultured Lachnospiraceae bacterium
AAGATGTTTGAAGTATTCAGTCGTTTCAGGCCCGAAATAGTTTACCACGCAGCGGCTCACAAGCACGTTCCTTTAATGGAAGACAGCCCCTGCGAGGCTATAAAGAACAACGCCATAGGTACCTACAAGACAGCCTATGCCGCAATGGTACACGGCTGCAAGCGTTTTGTCCTTATATCTACGGATAAGGCCGTAAATCCCACAAACATCATGGGAGCAAGCAAACGTCTTTGCGAAATGATAATCCAGAGCTTTGACGAAAAGATAAAGCAGGGCAGGGCAAACGAGATTCCCCAGCTCTTTACCCACACAGGATCCGAAAATGCCGACAAGGACGGCACAGGCAGAGTATTCAAAGATATAAAGACCGAATTCGTTGCGGTCCGCTTCGGAAACGTTCTCGGAAGCAACGGCTCGGTAGTGCCTCTCTTTAAAAAACAGATCGAAAAGGGCGGCCCTGTAACGGTAACTCACCCCGAGATCATCCGTTACTTCATGACCATTCCCGAAGCCGTAAGCCTCGTGCTTCAGGCAGGCACCTATGCCCACGGCGGCGAGATCTTCGTTCTCGACATGGGAAGCCCCGTCAAGATCGACACCCTTGCAAGAAACCTCATAAAACTTTCGGGCTTCCGCCCCGACATAGACATCAAGATCGAATATACCGGTCTTCGCCCCGGCGAAAAGCTCTACGAAGAAAAGCTCATGGCCGAAGAAGGTCTAAAGAAGACTCAAAACGAAATGATCCACATTGGCTGCCCCATCCCCTTTGACGCGGACGAATTCTTCGCTTCGCTTGGAGACCTCATGTGCAAAGCCTACACAAACAACGAAAAGATACGCGACATCGTTAAAAAGATCGTCGTGACCTACCACCCCGAAGACGAAGGCAAAAAGCCCGCTAAAGGCACCGAATTTGCCGCAGTCATTGAAGGGGATGGGGAGGATGATGAATAAAACCCGATGCTTTTGCAGAGGGTTTTGCGAATGCGATGGACGGATGCTGAACAGTTACTAAATAATAAAGAAAAACGGAGAATTATCATGGATTTCCATGCAGATCCCGGATTTGCCGGGATAGAAAAATTTGAATCAAAATTGTGGCTCGCAAGCCCCACCATGCACGGTGAAGAGAAAAAGTGGGTGGATGACGCCATAGTGACCAACTGGGTATCGACAGTCGGCGAAAACATCAACGAAACAGAAAAGAAGATGGCAGAGTATGTCGGCTGCAAATACGCTGTCGGTCTTTCCTGCTGTACGGCCGCTCTTCACATGGCAACAAAGCTTGCCGGAGAAAAGCTCTACGGCCAGGCAAGACCAAGCGAGGGAACACTTGCGGGCCGCAAAGTTTTTTGTTCCGACCTTACCTTTGATGCTTCGGTAAACCCCGTGGCATACGAAGACGGCGAAGCCGTATTTATAGACACCGAAAAAGACACATGGAACATGGATCCCGCTGCCCTTGAAAAGGCATTCGAGCTCTATCCCGATGTCAAGCTTGTAGTCGTAGCACATCTTTACGGAACTCCCGCAAAGATGGACGAGATCAGAAAGATCTGCGAAAAGCACGGCGCCTCAATAGTTGAAGATGCCGCAGAAAGCCTTGGCGCAAAGTATCTTTCGGGCGGAGATTGGAAAGAGACAGGCTCTCTTGGTGACTATAACGCCATAAGCTTTAACGGCAACAAGATAATCACAGGTTCTTCAGGAGGCATGTTCCTTACAAACAGCAGGGAAGATGCCGAAAAAGTGCGCAAATGGAGCACCCAGAGCCGCGAGGCAGCTCCCTGGTATCAGCACGAAGAGGTGGGTTACAATTACCGCATGAGCAACATCGTTGCAGGCGTTGTAAGGGGCCAGATCCCGTTCCTTGACGAACACATCGCCCGCAAAAAAGCTATATGGGAAAGATATAAAGAAGGCTTTAAGGGCCTTCCCGTATCCATGAACCCCTATGACGGCAAGAAGAGCATTCCAAACTTCTGGCTTTCATGCATCATAATAGATGAAGATGCCATGGCGCCCCATGTGCGCGGAGACAAGGACGAGCTCTGGAAGAAAACGAGCGGAAAATCAAGCCCCGGCGAGATACTCGAAGCTCTTGCAGCCTTCAACGCAGAAGGCCGCCCCATCTGGAAGCCCATGCACATGCAGCCCATCTACTGCGAAAATGCCTTTGTAACGGTGGAAGGAAACGGCCGCGGTCGCACCAACGCCTACATAGAAGGCGGCGGCATAGATGTCGGCGCAGATATCTTTAGAAGAGGCCTCTGCCTGCCAAGCGACATAAAGATGACTGCAGAGCAGCAGGACAGAGTAATAGAGATAGTCAAAAGGTGTTTTGCCTGATCGATTCGGATATATGAAATAAATCAGTTTGGTAAGAGAGGCAAAAATGGCTAAAACAAAAAAACACAGAGCAAAAGGACCCTACGAACTCTTTATCAAGAGATTCATGGATATTTTTGTGTCTGCCCTGTTTATTCTTATATTTTTCTGGTTATACCTTATAATCGCGCTCATTGTGCGCATAAACTTGGGCTCCCCGGTCCTCTTTACGCAGGACCGCCCGGGAAAGAACGGCAAAGTCTTCAAGCTTTACAAGTTCCGCTCAATGAGCGATAAGCGCGATAAGAACGGCGACCTTCTCCCCGACAAAATGCGCCTGAATAAGTTCGGTAAAATTCTTCGCTCCACATCACTTGACGAATTGCCCGAGCTCTTTAATATACTAAAGGGAGATATGAGCCTTGTCGGCCCGCGCCCCCTTCTTGTAAAGTATCTTGAGCATTACAACGAGCATGACGCCAGACGTCACGAAGTAAGGCCCGGCCTTACAGGGCTTGCCCAGGTCAGCGGCAGAAATGCCATGTCATGGAAAGAAAAGTTCGAAAAAGATATAGAGTATGTGGATAACCTGACATTCATGATGGATGCGAGGGTGTTTTTTATGACTATAAAAAAAGTTTTTGTCAGAGAAGGCATAGAGTTTAAAGAGGGACATCAGCC
>CADAQV010000226.1 GCA_902790095.1 uncultured Lachnospiraceae bacterium
TCCGGAAATGTCTTTGGATACAACACGGGAGGTTACACGCTTGAAATTCCGTCAGAAAAGATCGGCGGTGCGCTTAAGACCTTTATGAATACGGTAGATGAAAAAACAGACAGGGGATGCAGATGCATATTTTCGGGCTATTACCTACCCACAGGAAAGACTGACGCGGACGGCTATGAGATACTTGAATTTATAACAGTCTCTCCCGCGGAAGAGACTGTTATAAAAAACAAAAAGTCAGAGGATGTGTCATCATCCGAAGAATACAAAAACTGGGTAAAAGAGTTAAAAGAAAAATACAGCCCGCAAATGATCGAGCCTCAGATCATGATACAGGCCTTGTAATAAAAACAGGAGAAAGGAAAGAATATGGAAAGAACATACAGAATATTAAGACGCCCTGTGAGTTTTCTGCTTGCGATGATCATAGTTTTTACATCGCTTTTTTCGGGCGCAGTTTTTAAAGAGACCGATGCGGCAGATACCGATGCGCTGATACCCAAAGGTTTCAATAAACAGTTCGTACAGGCCGCGGTAAACAGGCTCGGAAGACCTTACGGATATTCAAGCGGGCAGACCGATACGGGAACATATGACTGTTCCCATCTGGTTTACTGGGCCCTGACAGATGCAGGATTTGATAAGGGCAGCATTCCGCGCTATCCCGGAGGCCCGTCAAATCCCACATCCGATTCATGGTATACAAAGATCATGAGAAAGACACTTGCACTTACAAAAGGCGGAAAACAAGTAAGCGTAGTCTACTGCGACAGTCTTAATGAATTCAAAGCCGCGGTAGAAAACAGGGACAATATGAATAAATGCATCGTCCTTCGCGGCTCGGACTATAACGGAAACGCAACCATTCGCCATTCGGAGCTTGAAAACTGCGTTTTAAGTAACGGACAGAGACTTCTGCAGGCGGGCGTTATAGAGGTGATGGATAATCATGACTGTGTGATAGTCGGAAGAGTAGCACCCTCAGGCCTTGGCAGCGCCTACAGCACCTACAGCGATTTCAAGTACGGTTATCAGGCGTTCAATTACCTGAATACCAATTATAATGTGCCGGTGCCTTTGTATCAGACCCTGCCGGGTTATACTTCCGACACCCTGCAGACATTCATAGATTCCACCGCAAGCGATTTTAAACTTAAAGCCATAGCGGGGAAATTCTATCAGGGCGGCAGACTGACACTTACCCGTGCTGCGGGGAATCCCGACGGAACATGGGGCAGGCTGATCCTTCAAAATGTCATGAAGCCCACAACGCATATTTACGGAGATTCGACCATCTGGAAGATCGAGGCCATGAGCGAGACAAACGGCGTCGCATACACTAACAACAGCGGCGCAAAGTCCGGTTATGATGCCTGTGTTTACGCTGTTTACTTTAAAGAAGATGACAACAAATTCTACGCAAAATACGGAGTGGAAAAGACACAGGTCTATTCGGATAAAAAGAGAGGCGGAGCCGAATATGCCATTTCCGCAAATGAAGCTGTCATAAGAGATATCGCGGAAAAAGGGACAGATTCTGCCTATACAGGCGAAGCCGTTTCGGGCAGTATGATAAAGGCGGCAGATCTTGACAGCAAAATAGCAAAGGTAACGACCTCAGCTTCAGCCGTCAGCTATTTCCCTGTCATTGAGCTTGAGGATAAAAAGTCGGTAAAGCTTTATATGGCAGAGATATCAGCGCCCACCGGCATTCCAAAGCTGTCAAGAAACAAGGGCTTTTATGAGTTTACGCTTACAGGAACAAAGGACACGACCGGTGCAGGTACAAAAGCGGAAAATGTAAAATACTATCAGAATTCATCCGCAAGGTCGGGCAGCGTAGTCGGAACATCCAAAACAAACGAAAACGGATACCTTACTGCAGCAGGGCCGTATATCACCGATAAGGACAGGGCATATGCGTACGGCCTTTCGGTAGTAAAATACGGTGAAGAGACTACGGATAAACTTGCAGGCGCGGTATATGCATGGACAGAGAACGAAGCGCTTGCAAAGAGCCTGGCAGAGGCTGAATATGCGGACCGTAATACCGCGATCGCAGCTGCAGGCAGCGCTAAAGGATATGTGGTCACAGGCGCTGACGGAAGCGCATGGTTTGCGCCGTTAAATACCACGGAGGAAACTGCCGTCATGTATATGGCAGAATGTTATCCTCCCGATGATTACGAAAAGGACAAAGGATATTTCCGTATCATTTTTAACACCGGGCTTATCCACGGCGAAAACGAAGATATAAAGGTTGCCGCAAAAAGGGGCAGTATAAGGGAGGTCACATATTTCCTGCCCGCGGGAAACAAAGCTTACTCTGCAAGCACATATACGCTCTACGGCAGCAATGACGATGATGCTTTTCCCGTGCTTATGCACAGCGATGTTAAAGAGAGCAAAAATCATTATGCTGCACTGTATTTGAAAAAGAAAAATGATGACAACAATGTATTTGTCGGAGGCGCGGTATATGCACTCATAAAAAACAGCCCCACCATGACACTTGACAGCATAAGATCGGCTGCGGACATGGCAGAAGATGCTGCAAAGCCGGGTGATGCCGTAAACAGCTTTGCGACCTACTTAAACAACGAACAGATAGTGGGATACTATGTCACAAATGCAGACGGCAGTCTTTCGCAGTTAAGGTCATATATAACAAAATCGGACTCATTTGATGCCCCCGTGATACTTGACCTTGGAAGCAGTAAGGAAGAATACGGGAAAATGCTCTTCAGGCTTGTAGAGGTCTATTCGCCTCTTAACTATGAAAGGGACGGAAACATATACGGCTTTGAACTTATGTCGGGATGCGAAGACACTTCGCTTGGGTATGATGCCATAGCAAAAGCCAGAGATGATCAACATGAGCTTGGTGAACTGAAAAGGGTCGTAAACAGCTTGCTGCAGAATATTGATGAATATTGTATGGATGGTATCCTGATAGCAGCCACCAACCATCAGGAGCTTTTGGACAATGCAATCTGGAGAAGGTTTCAG
>CADAQV010000227.1 GCA_902790095.1 uncultured Lachnospiraceae bacterium
AATGACACCCGGTGTCAAAGTTGTATCATTCCATACTCGAAAAAGGAAATAAGGGACATGAAAAAAACAAGACAGCCAAAATGGCTTGAAACAGCCGTTTTTTACGAGATCTACCCGCAATCGTTTTATGATTCAAATGCGGACGGAATAGGCGACATAGAGGGAATTATCGAAAAGCTTGATTACATAAAGACCCTTGGCTGCAACGCCATATGGATGAATCCGTGCTTCGCATCGCCCTTTCTCGACGCGGGATATGACATATCGGATTATTACACCGTTGCGCCCCGTTACGGCACAAATGCCGACATAAAAAGACTTTTTGAGGAAGTACACAAAAGAGATATGCACATACTTTTAGACCTTGTTCCGGGACATACATCCTGGGATCATCCGTGGTTTAAAGAGTCGTGCAAGGCTACAAAAAATGAGTTCACGGACAGATACATCTGGACGGACAGTGTATGGGAAGGCCCGGAAAACATGGGGAGCCTTCACGGCATATCCGAAAGATGCGGCTCCGTGGGTGTAAATTTCTTTTCACATCAGCCCGCGTTAAACTACGGCTATTACAAGACAAAAAAGCCGTGGGAGCAGAAGATGACCGACGAAGGCCCCCAAAAGACACTTGAGGCGATGATCGATGTCATGCGTTTCTGGCTGAAGATGGGCTGCGACGGCTTCAGGTGCGATATGGCGCATTCTCTTGTTAAAAGGGATGAAAACTCAAAGGGCACTATATCGACCTGGAACAAGATAAGAAAATTCATGGACGCCGAATTTCCAAATGCCGCCATCCTTTCCGAATGGGGAGAACCGGACAAGTCGCTCGCGGGCGGTTTTCATATGGATTTCCTGCTGCACTTCGGACCGTCGCACTATAACGACCTTTTCAGGTGTGAAAAACCTTATTTTTCGCCGGAAGGGGCAGGCAGCGCAAAGCAGTTTGTAAAAACTTACAAGGCCAACTACGAAAAGACGGACGGCAAAGGCCTCATGTGCATCCCGTCCGGCAACCACGACATGAGCAGGCTTTCTTATCAGCTTAAGGAAAGCGAGCTGCCTTTGGCCTTTGCATTCATCCTTTCTATGCCCGGCGCGCCCTTCATCTACTACGGAGATGAAATAGGCATGAGATATCTTGCAGGCATCCCTTCCGTGGAAGGAGGATATGAAAGAACGGGCTCGCGCTCGCCAATGCAGTGGGATAAAAGCGTAAACGCAGGCTTTTCCGCTGCGCCGGCCGATAAGCTCTACATAATGACAGATCCGGATGAAAACAGGCCGGATGCGGCAACTCAGATCAATGACCCCTCATCGCTTTACAGCTGCGTGAAAAAGCTTATTGCCTTCAGGCAGGCTCACAGTGCCCTCGGCAGCACGGCTGAGATAGAATTTGTCTCGGACGGCTATCCGCTGGTCTACAGAAGAAAAGACAAAAACGAAAGCATCCTTGTCGTTATCCAGCCTTCGGCTAAACCGGCCGAAATAAAAGCTGCAGGGGAGGTCATCTGCAGCATAGGCAAAGGCGGCTCTTTGTCCGACGGTACACTGAACCTTAGCGGCGAAAGCGCCGTGTTCGTTCTGGAAAAATAAATAATACGGCTTGGCTAAGCAGGTTCCGGAAAGGTTTTTGGGGCGCGGCGGCATCAAGCTTTATGAAATTCAAAAAGAGGTAATTGTTTCATGATAAAAAAACTGTTTAAGGAAATGTTGCTGACGCAGATACTTTCAGCCATGACAGTCACTGTCTGCATGCTGATAGACAGCATTATGATAGGCCGCTTTCTGGGCATGGATGCCATGACGGCATACGGCCTTTCGGCGCCCGTGCTTTTGGTCTTTGCGGCGCTTGGAAGCATGGCCGCGGCCGGCGTTCAGGTGCTTTGCGGAAAGACCATGGGCGCGGGTGACAAAAAAGGGACCGACGCCTGCTATACCGCGGCAGTCATGCTTGTCATCATCATATCGGGCATAGGTCTTATCGTTTCCTTTGTATTTACAGACCCTATATGCGTAGCGCTCGGCGCCGCCAAAAACGGCAAAGACTCGCCTGTTTTCAAGCTCACCGCAGATTACCTTAGGGGCTTTATCATCGGCGCACCCGCATTTCTTGCGGCGCAGATTCTTGTTCCCTTCATGCAGATGTCCGGAAAGCGCGTGCTCATGATAGCCGCTGTGCTCACCATGACTGTCGGCGATATAGTTTTCGATATTTTGACGGTATTCGTGTTTGACGGCGGCACCTTCGGCATGGGTATGGCATCATCTCTCAGCTATTACCTTGCGATCATCATAGGTCTTGTTTATTTCCTCAGCAAGGACTGCATCTTCAAGTTCAGGGCAAAGCTTCTCAAGGCAGAAGTGTTCAAAAACCTTTTAAGAAACGGCGTCCCCACGCTTATCAACCAGATAAGCCTTGTTCTGCTGACATATGTGTTAAACAGGATATTATTAAGGGTGGAAGGAAACCTCGGCGTTGCGGCATATTCGGTCATCAACACCGCCGGGAATGTCTGCTATTCCTTCAGCTCGGGCGTGGCATCGGTGGCACTTATGCTGTCGGCCATCTTCTATGCCGATGAAGATAAGACCGCGCTGAAAGATCTTGTCAGGATCATGTGCATAAACGGCCTGATGCTGTGTCTTATAGTCACGGCAACAGTTCTTGTTGCGGCATCGCCCCTTGTTTCACTGTTTATCGACGACCCTGCAAAGGGAGTTGAAACAAAAGGACTTGCGACAGGCGGTATGAGGCTGTTCATACTCTCGCTCATGCCTTGCGCGATGAATACCTGCTTTAAAAATTACTATCAGGGCATCGGAAGGATACACCTTTCCGAGACCATCTCCATCTTCCAGAACTTTGTTCTGACAGCCGTTGCTGCAGTTGTTTTAAGCGGCTTTTTAGGCACCACCGGTGTCTGGCTCGCATTTGTATGCGGCGAGACGACAACTTTGTTATTTATTGCACTGCATGTATTTCATTACAATAAAAAAGCAAAATT
>CADAQV010000228.1:0-3005 GCA_902790095.1 uncultured Lachnospiraceae bacterium
ATCTACACTCCTTCCACAAAAGCCGAGATCGGCGACCACGACGAAAACATCTCTTTTGAAAGAAGCATCGAAGTTCTTGAGCGCGATTTCCCCGGCCACGGCGAAGACTATGCAACGCAGCTTAGAGATCTTACCATAGCACTTTACAAGAAGTGCGCAGACTATGCGCTTTCAAAGGGAATAATAATCGCAGACACCAAGTTTGAATTCGGTCTTGATGAAGACGGAAATGTCGTTCTGGGCGACGAGATGCTCACCCCCGACAGTTCGAGATTCTGGCCCGCAGACGTATATGAGCCCGGACACGGTCAGCCTTCCTTTGACAAGCAGTTTGCAAGAGACTGGCTTAAAGACCCCGCAAACGAAGGCCATGGATGGACACTTCCTCAGGACATCGTCGACAAGACTATCGCAAAATATCTTCAGGGATACAAGCTGCTTACAGGCAAAGATCTTTAATTAAAGCGCCGCGGTCAACAAGGTCGCGGCGTTGTTTATAAAAAATTTATAATTTCCATGCGAATTTTCGACTTTTTTTGCGAATTTACTGTTGCATTTTGGTTTCAACTGTTATATAGTAAGGGTGTGCGAAAAACTAATGATTTTTTTCTTCATATACTCCTTATCCCAAAAAAGCAGATGCCCGTGAGCATCTGCCTTTTTATTTTCCGGGGCTGTTTTTTTACAGCCCCGATCTACTTTTTCTTCTCTTATCCGATGGATCCGGTCCTGATGACAAACTTAACGCCGGTATCTTTATCGTCGTTGCTTCCGGCAAATGATGTGTATTCATTTGCATAATCAACCATGGCTTTGACTCTGTCGATGGAATCGTTAATATCGGAGTCTACAAAGTCTTTTATTTTCAAAACTGCCTGCTCGTCAAATGCTTTCAGGCCTCCGGAAAGTTCTTCTGCTCCGCCTGCAAGCTTTTCTGTTCCTTCGCTAAGTTTTCCTGCTCCTTTAGCAAGCTCTGCCGCGCCGCTGTCTGCCTTTGCCGCGCCATCCGCAAGATCTGCCGCGCCGCTTGCAAGTGCCTTGGTGCCTTCGCCAAGCTGAACCAGACCACTTTCAAGAGCCGCTGCGCCTTCTGAAAGTGCAGGCATGTTATCATTTGCAGACTTAAGGCCTGCTGCAAGCTTTCCTGCGCCTTCTTTAAGCGATTGTATACCGCCGATAAGATCGCCGGATGATGCCGAAAGTACCTCTATACCGCTTATGGCAGCATCAAGGTTGTTTCCGTTATTTCCTGAAATCATCATGTCTATGCCTGTCGCAATACCTGCATCTGCCTTCTTTACAAGGCCTGCGCCCGCATAAAGCTTTTCTGCGCCGCCCTGCATCTTATAACCTGCCTCGCTTATTTTTTCTGCGCCATCCGCAAGCGCCAAAGCACCTTGCTTGATTCCCATGGCAGCAGCGGATGCGGATGTGACATCGATGTTTGAAAGGCCGTCTGCAACGCCGGTCTCATACTGTTTGCTGTATGCGATATATGTAAGAGCCTGGGTAAGCGCTGCCCTTTGCTCTGCGGTAAGGTTTTCGGATTTTATGACAGAATTGATAGCCGCCTCTGCCGCAACGTCACACGTATATGCCGATGCGCCTTCTTCGCTTGCAAGTGCGCTCTTTGCTGACTCAACAGCTTGAGGAACTACGGAAAGGCCGTCATAAAGAGCGCTTGCCGCCTCATAGATGCCGTACTGTGCAGGATCTTCGGATCCGCTTACAAGTCCCTTTTCAATATTCTTTGCTCCTGCAAAAACAGCGCCTGCCGCCTCATAAATGCCCATGTTTTCGGCATCCGTCATACCGCTCTTAAGGCCTGCCATAATGGCGTCACAGCCTTCGGCTGCTGCCGATGCGGCTTCATAGATGCCGTACTTTTCCTGAGAAGAAGCATCCCCGCTCTTAAGTGCGCTTCTTATTGACTTAAGTCCCGCAAGAAGCTTTTCGATGCCCCCCGGAAGCACTGCTGTCTTTTCTGCAAGAAGCGAAATTCCGCCGTCAAGCTGCGCTGCGCCATCCGAAAGCTGACCTATACCCGAAGAGAGAGTGTCGATGCCGCCCTTTAATTTGCCGGCGCCACTCTGAAGCTGCGCTGCGCCGTTATCCACTTTCGCGCTGCCGCCCGCAAGCTGCGCCGCTCCGTCAGATAAAGCCCCCAGGCCGTCCTTTAATGAATCCATTCCGTCCTTAAGAGCCTTAGCGCCTGTATCTAGCTCCTTAGCTCCGCCTGCCAGCTCTTCACTTCCCGAAACGATCTTTTCAAAAGCGCCGAGCATCTGGTCCATAAGGCCTGAAATGCCCGAAAGGTCCGTTTTACCGTCCGATAAACCAAGTTCTTTAAATATGCTGTTATCCACAAGTGTAAGAGTGGTCATGAGCGAAAAATCTTTTACATTTGCGCTTATTACTATCTTTTCGGGTATGTCTATATCGCCCAAAAGGTCATGGTTTGCCCGGTCTATCCCAAGGCTTTCACTAAGACCTGGCAGTGCAAGTCCTACGACCAATGTTCTTTCGCCGTCATTTACGGCTTTTCCGCCTTCAACCGTAAGCTCCGAGACCTTTTCGTTGTCAAATACCGCGCCCGAAATAACTGCAAAGGGCATATAGATGTCAGTCTTCTCATCACCGATCTTGACCTCTTTTTTCATGTTGTTGGTATATTCAAAGGTCATAGTGAGCTTCCCGCTTTTTCCCGCAAGCTCATCCGGGCTTATCTCTTTGCCGTCAAGTGTATATGTGATATGAACGTCTACCGGAAGCTCCTTATCCAAAGTTCCTCTGTAGTAGATATCCTTTCCGCCGGCTTTCCAGACAAGCTTTCCGTCCTCATCCGCGCTGAAACCTTCATCGCCTTTGAGGTTTTCTATATCCTTAAGATCCGAAAAATCGATTATCTCCTTTAACTCCGAAGGATTTGAGAGCCATTCCGTAACTATGGTCTTTTCCGCTGAGCCGTCGTTTTTGGCAACGACATATACCATTTCATTCTTATT
>CADAQV010000228.1:3044-4800 GCA_902790095.1 uncultured Lachnospiraceae bacterium
AAGCCCTATGCCCGCGCCTCTTTTTATCATAACATTCTTATTCTTGTTCATAACAATCCTCCTTCAGGCCAAAGCCTTATTCTTACGATCTTTTACGCAGCTTCCCATGCCGAGCGTTGTCCTTATTATGACGCCGTCAAAAATGATGTACATTGACGGCAGTATGAATATGACTACAAGCATGCTTATGATCGCGCCTCTTGCAAGAAGCATGCAAAGCGAGCTGATAAGATCGACATCGGAATAGATCCCCACACCGATAGTCGCGGCAAAGAACCCTAGCGCGCTGGTTATTATGGAAGGGATAGAACCGATAAGCGCCTCTTTTGCGGCTTCGCGGCTGTTCATGCCTGCTATCCTGTCCCTCTTATATCTGTTGGTCATAAGGATGGCGTAGTCGACCGTTGCGCCGAGCTGGATGGTTCCTATTACTATGGAAGCTATAAATGACTGTGTCTGCCCGAGATAATGGCAAAGTCCAAGATTTATATAGATCGCAAGCTCTATTACGGCAACAAGTATCACAGGAAGGGATACCGATCTTAATACAAAGAAGATCAGTATGAAGATCAGACCTATGCTGACAATGTTGACGACCTGGAAATCCTTGTCGGTGATGTTTATAAGATCCTTTGTGCAGGCCGCTTCACCTATCAGCATTCCTCCCTCATCATATTTCTTTACGATATTCGAAAGCTTATCCACCTGCCGGTTCATATTGTCGGAGGCGATCTCGTAATCGCTTGTGATAAGCATCAGCTGATAATTATCACTTTTTAACATTTTCTTGATGTTATCCGGTATCATTTCATCGGGAACAAGGGAACCGAGGAGTGAATCCATTCCAAGGCAAAGCCCGACGCCTTCCGTCTCATTTATCTCGCCGACAAGCTTCTTTATATCCTTCTTATCGACATTGCTTCCCACAAGAGCCATATGCACGGAAGACATGTCAAAATGTTCTTTCAGCTTTTTGTTCGCCTGAACGCTCGGAAGCTTTTCGGGAAGAGATGCATCGAGCTTGTAATAAACGTCCATGTTTTCGTAGCCCGCTATCGCAGGTACCCAAAGCACGACCATCAAAGCGGCGAAGATGAAGAAATACTTTGTGACCGCACCGGAAATTCTTTTAAAGGAAAGGTTTATCGTTTTATGCGATGTCTTTTCGATTGCTTTGTCAAATATAAGTATGAGCGAAGGAAGGAGCGTTATGCAGCAGATGACTCCGAACACAACTCCCTTTGCCATGACAACGCCAAGGTCAAGTCCGAGCGTGAAAGTCATAAAGCAAAGTGCCACAAAGCCGGCCACAGTCGTAAGAGAAGAACCTACTACGGAGTTTATGGTCGAATATACCGCTTCGGCCATGGCCTCCCTTTTATCACTTATCTCCTTTTTCTTTTCCCTGTAGCTTTCATAAAGGAAGATCGAATAATCCATGGTGACTCCAAGCTGAAGCACTGCGGCAAGGGACATGGTTATGAATGATATCTCGCCCTTTATGAAATTGGTGCCGAGGTTATATATGATCGCAACTCCGATACTGAAAAGGAAAAGAATAGGTACCAGAAACGAATCAAGCGTAAGCGTCATGACTATAAGAGCCAGCACGGTCGCTATGGCCACATAGGTGAATATCTCACTTTCAACAAGATTCTTCGTATCGGTGACTATGGCGCTCATTCCGCTTAGGAAACACTGCTTTCCCGCAATATCCCTTATTTCTTCGACAGCCTTCATCGTTTCATCCGATGAT
>CADAQV010000229.1 GCA_902790095.1 uncultured Lachnospiraceae bacterium
GGTGATCTCTGAGCGGGTGCCGGTGACGCCGAGGCTTGATACGATGTATAAAAAGCCTTCGGCTTCTGAGGCGATCATGGCGATTCGGTCGGCTGAGGTGGGTGCGATCATGGATATGAGATCCACGCCGTACTTTTTGCAGACGGGGAGAAACTCATCCTTCTCTTCAAAGGGGATGTCCGGAAGGATAAGACCGTCTATGCCGACCTCGCGGCAGAGGGAGACAAACCTTTCGGGGCCGTAGGAAAAAACTACGTTAGCATATGTCATGAAAACAAGGGGGATGTTTACGGTCTTTCTTATTCTTTTTACGAGTTCAAACACCTTGTCTGTGGTGGCGCCGCCCGCTAATGCTCTTTCGTTTGCGGCCTGGATCACAGGTCCTTCGGCCGTGGGATCGGAAAACGGTATGCCGAGCTCTATAAGGTCTGCGCCTGCTTTTACTGCTTCGAGCACGCATTTATATGTTGTTTCCATGTCGGGGTCGCCGCAGGTCATGAAAGGTATGAATGCCTTTCCGTTTTTAAATGCTTCTTTTATCCTACTCACTGATATCCTCCCCTCTGTAGCGGGCTATTGCCGCACAGTCCTTGTCTCCTCTTCCGGAAATGGTTATTACGATTATCTTGTCCTTGTCCATCGTAGGCGCTATCTTTATGGCGTGGGCAACTGCGTGTGCGCTTTCGATGGCGGGTATTATACCTTCAGTCTTTGCGAGATATTCAAATGCGCATACGGCTTCTTCGTCCGTAACGGCAACGTATTCCGCCCTGCCGGAGTCATGAAGATATGCATGCTCGGGTCCTATGCCGGGGTAATCGAGGCCGGCGGATATTGAATACACGGGTGCGATCTGGCCGTACTTGTCCTGACAGAAATATGATTTCATGCCGTGGAAGATTCCGAGCTTTCCTGTGGAGATGGTAGCGGCTGTCTCAAAGGTGTCTATTCCTCTTCCTGCTGCTTCGCATCCTATAAGCCTGACATCCTTATCCTCGATAAAGTTGTAAAAGCTTCCGATGGCGTTTGAGCCGCCGCCTACGCATGCTATTACGGCGTCGGGAAGTCTTCCCTCTTTTTCAAGCATCTGCTCTTTTATCTCTTTTGAGATGACGGCCTGAAAATCTCTTACTATCGTGGGGAAGGGGTGCGGTCCCATAACAGAACCGAGGCAGTAATGAGTGTCATCTATCCTTCTTGTCCATTCGCGGAAAGTTTCCGAAACGGCATCCTTTAATGTTCCTGTTCCGTTTGTAACGGGAATGACCTCTGCGCCCAAAAGTCTCATACGAAAGACGTTAAGCGCCTGTCTTTTGGTGTCTTCTATGCCCATGTATATGACGCATTCCATGCCCATAAGAGCCGCAGCCGTTGCCGTCGCAACGCCGTGCTGGCCTGCGCCTGTTTCGGCTATGAGTCTGGTCTTGCCCATCTTCTTTGCAAGAAGGGCCTGTCCGAGCACGTTGTTTATCTTGTGAGCACCCGTGTGGTTAAGGTCTTCTCGCTTTAAATAGATCTTTGCGCCGCCAAGGTTCTTTGTCATCTTTTCTGCATAATAAAGTCTTGAAGGTCTGCCTGCATATTCGTTGAAAAGCGCGGACAGCTCGGCATTAAATTCCGGATCGTTCTTATATTTTTCGTAAGCTGCTTCAAGCTCTTTTACGGCATTCATCAGTGTTTCCGGAATGTACTGACCGCCGTGTATACCAAATCTTCCTTTTTTGTTTTCCATCACTCTTTCATGCTCCTAACGATGTTTACAAATTCATTCATTTTTACAGGGTCTTTTGCGCCATCCGTCTCTATACCGGAGCTCACATCCACCCCCAAAGGCTTAAGTTTCTCTACGGCCCCTGCGACATTTTCGCATGTTAAGCCGCCCGCAAGAAAATACTGTCTGTCAAAGCCGTTTAAGACCGACCAGTCAAATATGCGGCCGTCGCCGTTGCCGGCGTCAAGCAGGATATAGTCGGCACAGCTTAAGGATGCATCTAAAAGGTCCGTCTCATCTATCACTCGAAACGCTTTTATTACCTGCTTTCCCGTTTTTTTCTTAAGTTCCCTGACAAATCCGTCATCCTCGCTTCCGTGAAGCTGGGCAATGTCAATTATACCTTTTTCAAGATAAGATGCCACGACATTTATATCCTCATCCACGAAAACTCCGACCGCTTTTATGTCCGGGTCAAGAAGGCTTTTAAGCTCTTCTGCCGTTTCGGGCGTTATATACCTTTTGCTCTTTTTTGCAAATACAAAGCCTACGAAATCGGGCATAAGAAGGTTTGCCGCAAGCACATCTTCGGCCCTTTTTAGGCCGCACAGTTTCACCGCTGTCATAAAAGCACCTCTTTTAATTCGGCGAGCTTTTTCTTTTTGTCCTCCGCTCTCATAAGCGCCTCGCCGACAAGTACCGCGTCTGCTCCCATCTCCTTTACGGCCTTTATGTCGTCCGCTGTCTTTACACCGCTTTCGGAAACAAACAGAATGTCCCTCGGTATTCTTTCGCGTAGTCTTAAGCTGTTTGCGGTATCCACGGAAAAGTCCTTAAGGTTTCGGTTGTTTACGCCTATTATCCTTGCGCCGCTCTCTATGGCGATGTTTGCTTCTCTTTCGTCATGTATCTCTACAAGCGCCGAAAGCCCCAAAACATCGCATATCTTTATGTATTCCTTTATCTGACGTTCGTCAAGTATCGATACTATCAGAAGGACCGCGGATGCACCGAGCATTTTTGCCTCATAGAGCATGTATTCATCCACCGTGAAATCCTTTCTGAGTGCCGGTATACCTATTGTATTCACAACGTTTTTAAGGTATTCGTCCTTTCCTAAAAACCAGTACGGTTCTGTGAGGACCGACACCGCATCCGCCCCTGCCGCCTCATACTCTGAGGCTATATTTACGGGGTCGAATTCGGGGGCTATTATCCCCTTTGAAGGGGATGCCTTCTTGCATTCGCATATGAAC
>CADAQV010000230.1 GCA_902790095.1 uncultured Lachnospiraceae bacterium
GAGACACAGGTCATTTATCGGTTCAAAATATCGTTCAATATTTGTAAAACCGAAAGAATAAAAAAATAACGGAGGTATAAATGGCATCAGACAACGCATTTATGAAATTTTTGGATGAAAAGATCAAAGCCTATGAAGGCGTAATGGTTCCTGTGAAAGCCAGTCAGGCTGAAAGACTGCTTACAAAAAAAGTAGACATAAACAAGCTTCACCCAAACCCCGATGACGAATTCTGTATGCCTTCCATCGGACCCAATTACGGAATAATAAACAGCTATGTTCAAAAGTTCAGTCGCTACAACAGTATGCCGGTCGATGCCTTCAATGACCCGTTGATGGTGGAAAAGGTACATCCGGACGGATATATGATACTTAACGGACACCACAGATGGGCAGCGGCACTCAGACTCGGCTTCAAGACAGTTCCGGTAAAGATCGTAAACCTGACCCAGCAGACCGATATCGAAAAAATGCTTGCGGCTTCAAAGCATGACAAAAGAGTTTCGCTCGATCTTGATGAAACGATTTTTTGCGGTCCGAATGACACCCCCGAAAAGCCTCTTCCTTTCCCAAACAACAAGATCTATAAGATGAGAATACGCCGAGGAATTCCGGCACTTATGCATTATTTCAGCAGTAACGGATACGATCTTTGGGTCTATTCGGCAGATTATTACTCGCTTGACTATATCAGGGCTTTCTTTAAAATGTATTCGGTAAAGGTAGACGGAGTCATAACAGGAACCGGCAGAAAAGAGAAAAGGTATTATACAGCGAAGAAAAAAACAGACAAGCTTATTGCCTGTAAATACAACGAAACGATACATATCGACAGGGATCTTATAGTTAAGACCTATAAGGATCTTGCATTATTTGAAGAATTTAAGGTGGATCCCGATTCTCCTTCATGGGCAAAAGATGTTGTAAGGTGCATTAAGGAGGCTGATAAGAATGCAGAGAAAAGTGTCAGAGATAAATAACCGGATGCGGGTCTCTTTTGACCTTGACGAGGTCTTGTTCGTTTCTCCAAAGACTCATAAGACAGAACCGCCGCTTCATTTTCCATTTAACAGGATATACAAGGAAAGATTAAGGCTCGGCACTCCCGACCTTATAAACGAGCTTCAGGAGCTTGGATATGAAGTCTGGGTATACACATCATCATTCAGGAGCGAAGAGTACATAGTCCGTCTGTTCAGGCACTATCATGTGAAATTTGACGGTATCGTAAACGGGACAAGGCATTTAAAGGAAGTGCAGCGAAACAATGCGACGACCTTGCCTCAAAAACTTCCCAACAGATATCACATCTCTCTCCATATCGATGATGAGGAGATCGTATGCAAGCTGGCAGGACAGTACGGCTACAATGTATATCAGCTTGAGGCACAGGATGACGACTGGAAGGAAAAGATAATAGCGCATGCAGCGAAGATAAGAGAAAGGGAGCATAAAGACTAGTAAAATGACACCCGGGGAATGTCCACGGGTGTCATTTTTGCAGATAAGCTATGAATTCATTAAGCGGAAGAGGCTTTGAAAAATAGAAGCCCTGAAGATATTCACATCCGAATTTCCTAAGCATTTCGATCTGTGCATCGGTCTCAACGCCCTCTGCAAGAGCTTTTTTGTTCATCGTGTGTATCATGTCTACAGATGTTTTAAGAAGCGTTCTTCCAAGTTCGCTCTTTTCGGCGTTCCATAAGATGCTCTTGTCGATCTTTATTATGTCGACCTCCAAAGAGAAGAGCGAAGTGATATTTGAATATCCTGTGCCGTAATCATCGATGGAAAAGCGGAAGTCATTGGCCTTAAGGCTTTCTATCACATCTGAAAGGTGATTATAGTCCTTGGCGGCAACCGATTCGGTGATCTCGAAATTGATCATCTCGTTTGGAACGCCGGCCTTTTTTACTATCTCGTTTACATGATCCGCAAAGCCTTCTTTAAGGCATTCTATTACGGAAAGATTTACGTTTATACATTCAAGCCCGTATCGGCTTGGAAGCCCGGATGAGATCATATTGCAAACTTCTTTTAATACAAATTCATCGAGTCTGTCGATCATACCTATCATTTCGGCAATTGGTATGAATTCGTCGGGATAGATGCGGCCCAAAGCAGAGTCGTTCATTCGAAGGAGAGCTTCGGCGCCGTGCAGTTTTTTGTTTATATCGTAAGTGGGCTGGTAGTAGACCTCAAAGCTGTTTTGCTCAAGTCCGTGAATGATGGCATTTTCTATGGCTGCACGCCTTATCATAGGTGCTATAGCATCACCTTTAAGTATCTGATCGGTCATGTCATCCGATATGGGACATCTTGAGATGAAGACGAGCTCTTCGGGAGACGTGGCCTGCTCCGGAACATTTACGATTATGATCCTTGAAGAGAGGATCATGTCTGATCCCGCAATATAAAAAGGTGCATCAAAGCGCTTCTCTATGTTCTTTGCAAGAGAAACCGTATCTTCTTCGCTTAAGTAGTAAAGGGCAAGAGCAAATTTACCTTCGCCGAGATAGTAGATAAAATGCTTCTTAACGACGGTCTTAAGATAATCCGAAACAGCCTTGCTGATAAGATATCTGTTTATCTTTTTTGAGATGACCTTATTTACCTTGTTGTCGAATTCGATGTTCCTTATCATTAGGATATGAACCGGGATGTGATTCTTTACGGTCGTCTGCATATCCAGTTCAAATGCGGCAGCGTTATATATGTCATATTCGACATTTTTACGGTCATCCTCATTTTCGACAAAGATGAGAGCGCCGGAAAATCCCAAGGCTTCCATCAGTATTTCAACACGAATCGACTTTGATATGAGCTGTATGGCAACTCCCGAGCATGCAAGAAGGAAGCATACCGCAATGGAGTTTTTTCTTCCGTTTGAAAGATATGTCCATGACCTCATCGCGAGGATGAATGAAGCGACTATCCAGCA
>CADAQV010000231.1 GCA_902790095.1 uncultured Lachnospiraceae bacterium
TGATGAACCATTCTATTTCTCCGTTTATCCTTTTCATGTTTTCAAGATAAAGAGAGATCGTAGTCTTGTTGAACTCATCAAGAGTCCTGCCCGAAAGCTCCATGCCCGCGCACTTTAAAAGAAGCTTTAAATGCTCATTGCAAAAGCCCTTGCAGTTTTCATATTTCTTTTTAAATGCCGGGTCGGTCTTGTAAAGGTAAATGACCGTATAGATGTACTTGTCATAAAGAGCATTTATCCTGTCGCACACGAAACATGTACGAGACAGACTGTCAAGATAATCTATAAGCGCCTGATTGCCCTTTTTAAAAAAACCTCCCTTAAGAGGGCTTTTGGAGATCGCCTCGATCTCTTTATTCGTCTTGTCCGTATGAGTCTTTATCATAAGAGCAAGACCGAGCCTGTTATTTCGGTCATAAAGCATCTTAAGATGATTCTTGCAAAAACCCAGCTCATCCGTCTGAAGCCTGAAGCGGTCATCCATGTAACTGGGTCCTAAAGTAAACCCGATGGCATCCGATTCGAGATCGTTATACATAAGACATACGGGACATTCACAGTCCCGGTCAAACGCATCATTGACCGGGATCGCATATATTTTTTCAGCCATTCTTTTTCCTTATCATCAGATCTTAAAGCTGCTCTTTAAGCTTACGATCCTGTTAAACACAAGTTTGTCATCCGTAGAATCTTTGGCATCTACGCAGAAATATCCGTTTCTGACAAACTGGAATCTGTCATACTTTGCGGCACCTTTAACGCTTGGCTCTATCTTTGCGTCCTCTACCACGGTAAGTGAATTGGGATTTAAATTTAAAGTTCCGTCTGCGTTTAATTTGCCCTTTTCTTCATCCACGATATTCTCGTAAAGTCTTACCACTGCGGATACGGCGGTCTTTGCCGCAACCCACTGAACGGTTCCCTTTACCTTTCTTGTCTCGCAGTTGCCTCCCCTTGTTTCAGGGTCATAGGTTGCATGAACTACGGTCACATTTCCGTTTTCATCCTTTTCGCAGCCCGTGCACTTTACAAAGTAAGCATTCATGAGCCTTACCTCGTTTCCGGGGAAAAGTCTGAAATACTTGTGTGGAGGAACTTCCATGAAATCCTCTGCCTCTATGTAAAGTTCTTTTGCAAAAGGAACCTTTCTTACTCCAAGTTCAGGATTTTCCTGATTGTTCGGTACATCAAGATATTCTATCTCTTCTTCCGGATAATTGTCTATAACAAGCTTTACGGGATTAAGGATAGCGCTTATGCGGTTACACTTAAGCTTAAGGTCTTCTCTGATGCAGTATTCGAGCATTGCATAGTCTACAGATGAATCCGCCTTTGAAACTCCCACAAGCTTTACGAAATTCCTGATGCTCTCGGGTGTGAAGCCCCTTCTTCTTAGGGCTGCTATAGTTACAAGCCTGGGGTCATCCCAGCCGTCAACTATTCCGTCTTCAACAAGCTTCTTTATATATCTCTTACCCGTAACCACGTTTGTGAGATAAAGCTTTGCAAACTCGATCTGTCTGGGCGGCTCTGCAAATTCGCATTCGCGTACTACCCAGTCGTAAAGAGGTCTGTGGTCTTCGAATTCAAGCGTGCAGATGGAATGAGTGATATGCTCTATGGCATCCTCTATGGGGTGTGCAAAATCGTACATGGGATAGATGCACCACTTGTCGCCTGTGTTGTGATGCGCTATACGCGCAACGCGGTAGATAACAGGGTCCCTCATGTTGATGTTGGGGCTTGCCATATCTATCTTTGCGCGGAGCACCTTTTCCCCGTCGGCATACATGCCGTTCTTCATGTTTTCAAAGAGAGTAAGGTTTTCTTCCACAGACCTGTCGCGGTAAGGGCTGTTCTTTCCGGGTTCTTTTAATGTTCCCCTGTATTCCTTTATCTCTTCTGCCGAAAGGTCGCACACATATGCTTTACCTTTTTTGATGAGCATGACCGCACATTCATACATCTTGTCAAAGTAATCCGATGCAAAAAAGAGCCTGTCTTCAAAATCGGCTCCGAGCCACTTTACATCATCTGTAATTGACTTTACGAATTCTGTCTTTTCCTTTGTGGGGTTGGTGTCATCAAACCTCAAATTGAATTTTCCGCCGTATTCGCATGCAAGACCGTAGTTTAAGATTATGGATTTTGCATGACCTATATGAAGATAGCCGTTTGGCTCGGGAGGAAATCTCGTCTGTACGTGGCTGTACTTTCCCTCCGCCAAATCTTTTTCGATCTCGTTTTCGATAAAGTTCTTTGATCCTGAGCTCTCTTCTTCGGTTACTTCAGGATTGATTGCTTCTGCCATGTTACTGCTCCTTTAAATAAAAATTCTTTTGCTATTTTAAAGTCTTTACATACCAATGTCAATGGCTTTTATGTATGTAAAACCATCATATACAAAACGACCCGATATGCAATGCGCATACCGGGTATAAGCTGATGACGAGAATCGAACTCGTGACCTCCACATTACCAATGTGACGCACTACCGACTGTGCTACATCAGCGATCCGTCGACCCTTTGAAAAGTCAACAGTAGAATCATACACTAACCGGATATATTTGTCAATCCGAATTTTGGTTTTTTTCGAAAACACCGGTCCTTTCGCTGATAATATATCTCGGCCTGTGCTTCACCTCCAGATAGATCTTTCCGATATATTCGCCCATTACCCCGAGGAATATCATCTGAACGCCCGAAACGAAACACAAAATGGCTGTCATGGAAGCCCATCCTGAGACAGATTCTCCGATGATCCTGGTCACAACCGCCCATATGATACCGATAAAACTGCAGAAAGCAACAAACATTCCAAAGCCGGTTATCATTCTTAAGGGTTTTATGCTGAGGCTCGTTATGCCGTCAAAGGCAAGGCCGAGCATCTTCCTTAAAGGATAATGCGACTTGCCTGC
>CADAQV010000232.1 GCA_902790095.1 uncultured Lachnospiraceae bacterium
CGGCGAAAAGATTCGGACGGATGCTCCGGCGACGATAAATGCGTTGTCGCCTGCGCACCGCCGCTTTTCACCGTGAAGATCGGTCGCTCACGACAGTCCCGCTTTGCAAATAGATCATAGAGACGCTATCTTGCATTTACTATATGGGGCTGTTTTTTCAGCCCCTGCCTGAACGTTGTGGCTTTTCTTTTTTCAGCCAAAGCATAAGCAGACAGTGCTTGTCTGCACACGGGACTGTCGTGAAGCGACCGAGCTTCGCACGGATAGCGGCGGTGCGCAGGCGAACCAAACTGACAGTAGAAAGTGACATCGTAAACGAAGAGGACTTGCCATAGATGGGATGAGCACTAAACATGTTCGCCGAAGCATCCGTCCGAATCTATCCCAGTGCGAAGTGAGGGTAGCGAACCTGTCCCATGTGTAGACAGCACTGTCGCGCTATTTTCGAACAAAAAAACGAGGGGCTGTTTTTTACAGCCCCTGCTACATAAAATCATTTTTACTACAAAAGTTCATATTGCCGAAAAATGTTCCACGTGGAACATTTTTATTTCTCTTATAATAAGGAAAGCGGAGATTTGGCGGGAATCCCGGCCTTGCGGGGAAATTCCCGTGGTGTATTCTTTTCTTTCGGTATGTAAATGAGGCTGCGGTTGTCCGCAACACCGGGAATTGAAAAGGTTTTAACGGAAACATTCTTAGAATCGCCCCCAAGCCTGTTGATCGCAAACCCGGCATCGGAAAGTTCATTTTGAAGATCACCCTTAAAGGAAATAAAAACGCCATGAGGCTTTACAAAAGGAAGACAGTATTCGCAAAGAGTGGAAAGATTTGCAACAGCCCTGGAAACAGCGACATCAAAATGTTCGCGGAATTTCTTTTCAAAAGCTGCATCTTCCGCACGCATATGGATGGCTTCGATATCTGTAAGACCTAAAAGAGTGATAAGCTCGTTTAAAAAATTTATGCGTTTATTTAAGGAATCGAGAAGTGTGACTTTTAGACCGGGATAAAGTATCTTTAGTGGGACCCCGGGAAAACCGGCGCCAGTTCCGACATCAATTAAAGAGGCGGTAGGGGAGGGGAGGTCTACGTTAAGACAGCTGTCTATAAAATGTTTTGTAACGACCTCCTCAAAATCGGTGATACCGGTAAGGTTCATTACTTTATTCTTCTCGATCAGAAACTCATAATATTTATGAAAAGCTTCCGCCTGAGCCGGATCAATAATGATTCCATTATCTTTAAAACTTTGCAAAATATATTCCGTACCATTATTTATTGACATATCTCGCTCCAAAAAACAGATTTATCCACAGGATCGTGAGATTATCCACAAAAATACGTGGATAATTTGTGATAAAAAATCATAAAATGTGGAAAAGTAATATATGATTATATTTATATGTATATTATCTCATTTTAAAATAAACCAAAAGGACGGAGATATCCGCCGGGGACACTCCGGAGATACGTGAAGCCTGGCCTATTGAGGATGGTTTGATCCTGTTCAGCTTTTGAATGGCTTCTTTTCTTAGTCCTTTGATTACGGAATAATCAAAAGCGGGATCGAGCTTCTTCTTTTCAAGCTTTTTAAAAGCTTCGATCTGCTTTTCCTCCCGGAGGATGTAACCTTCATATTTAATAAGGATCTTGACTTCTTCTATGACATCTGAAGGAAGGTCCGGCCTTTCGGGATCGATAGGTGAAAGCTTTTCATATGAAAGCTCCTGTCTGTTCATAAGGTCTGCAAGGGAGAGTCCGTTGTTAAGAGGCGGTGAGTTAAAGCTTTCAAGAAGGCTGTTGACTGCATTTGAGCCTCCGACATGTGTATTCTTTAACCTTGTGACTTCTTTTTCTATCTGTTCCTTCTTTTTTAGGAATGCAGCATACCTTTCATCACTTATAAGACCGATATCGTGACCTATGGCCGTAAGGCGGATATCCGCATTATCCTGACGGAGCATGAGTCTGTACTCGGCACGGGATGTCATCATTCTGTATGGTTCCTGGCTTTCCTTTGTGACAAGATCGTCTATTAGAACACCGATATATGCGGTGGATCTGTCTAAAACAAGCTCATCCTTGCCCTGAACATGTTTTGCGGCATTGATTCCGGCAATAAGGCCCTGTGCTGCTGCCTCTTCGTATCCGGAGCTTCCGTTAAACTGTCCTGCGGCATAGAGTCCGTCGATACTTTTATATTCAAGTGTGGATTTTAAAAGGAGCGCATTTGTGCAATCATATTCGATAGCATATGCGTTTCTTACGACTTTGGCATTTTCAAGCCCGGGCACGGTATGGATCATTGCTATCTGTACGTCTTCGGGCAGTGAACTGCTCATTCCTCCTATATACATTTCATTTGTTGAAAGACCTTCGGGCTCAATAAAGAGCTGATGCCTTTCCTTGTCGGGAAAGCGAACGACCTTATCTTCTATGGAAGGACAATATCTTGGTCCGGTTCCTTGTATCACACCTGAAAAAAGAGGAGAGCGGTCAAGATTTGCACGGATGATATTATGAGTCTCTTCGTTTGTGTATGTAAGATAGCAAGGAACCTGATCTATCTGAACAGATGCGGGATCGGTCTCAAAAGAAAAGGGTATGACGGGCTGATCTCCGTACTGAGGGACCATTTTATCATAGTCAAGGGTCTTTCCGCTCACTCTTGCGGGCGTGCCTGTCTTGAATCTTCTGAGCTCAATTCCCAGATCTCTTAATGAATCGGAAAGATGAGTTGCGGCCTGAAGTCCGTTGGGTCCGGTCGGATTTATCACATCTCCGAAAAGACATCTGGCATTTAAGTATGTTCCGGTGCAGATAACAGCGCATCTGCATCTGTAAAGAGCACCTGAAACAGTCTTTACACCGCATACCTTTCCGTCTTCTATAACTATCTCGGCTACCTCAGC
>CADAQV010000233.1 GCA_902790095.1 uncultured Lachnospiraceae bacterium
GAAAAATATACAGCTAAGAAAAAGACCGATTAAGAGGGGAAAAATGATAGGTATCAGGGACAAAAATCACATAAAAATATTGTGCCGGATCATTGTTTATATCTGCGCTTATCTTTGCGTGATCGGTCATTTGGCGGATGAGGCATATGCCGATACTCAGAATCAGATAGTCAGGGTCGGTTATTACGAAAACGAAGTCTTTCAAGAGGGCGCGGGAGAAGGAGAAGTAAAGAGCGGTTATTCCTACGAATACTACCGTAAGCTTTCCGAATATACAGGCTGGGAATATGAATACGTCTACGGCGAATTCAGCGAGCTCTATCAAATGCTTCTTGACGGCAAGATCGATCTTTTGGCGGGTCTGGCAAAAAGAGACGACCGTATCGGCATTATCGGCTACCCGAATGCAAAAATGGGAAACGAATCCTATTATCTTGTCAAGTATGATGATGATATAAGTATATCGGCAGACCCTGCCACACTTAACGGATGCAGGATAGGTGTTTTGGACAGCGCTATGGTCGGCGCCCTTAATGCATTTCTTGATGAAAACAATGTCAGCGCCGAGGTCATAACATATCCGGACTACCCTCATTTGTTTGAGGCTTTTGATGCCCATGAAGTGAGCGTTCTTGCCGCGGAAAGCGACGGCGCCCATGGAAAAGATCATTACGAGGTACTGTGCGTTTTCGGTGCGTCGGATTATTACCTTTGCGTAAACATTGAAAGGCCCGATCTTTTGTCGGAACTCAATTCGGCGCAGTCTATGCTTGCTGCAGAAGAGCCCAACTATTTAAGTTCTCTAAGTGCCAAGTATTATTCCGTAAGCGTTACGGCCAGGGCTTTTTCCCAGGCAGAGCGCGAGTGGATGGATGAGCATCAAAAGATAAATATCGGTTATCTTGAAAACTATCTCCCGTACAGTGACAAGGATTCGACAGGCAATGTGACCGGCATCATAAAGGACATGGTCCCCGAGATCATGGATGTTTTGGGTATTCCGGACATAGAGGTTAATTATAAGGGGTATCAAAAATATGATGACATGATAGCCGACATGGCAGGCGGCGTGATAGATGTGGCATTCCCCGTTGGCGGCGGCCTTTATTATTCGGAGGAAAACGGTATCTATCAGTCAAATGCCGTTATTTCATCGCCAACCGCTCTGATCTTTCAGGGTGAATACGGCAGTGCGACGACAGCGCGCTTTGCGGTAAATGAAAATAATCGCATGCAGTATTATTATGTGCGTACAAACTATCCCGATGCGGAGATAGTATTCTATCCGTCTATAGATGACTGTCTTGCCGCTGTGCTTTCGGGTAAAGTCGGAGCTACCACTCTTAACGGACTTCGTGCAAATGAGATCCTTAAAAACAGAAAATACAAGAATCTGATCATCCGTCAGTCAAACCACAACGACGACTGCTGCTTTGGCGTAAAGATAGGTAACGAAGGCCTGCTTAAGCTTTTGAACCGCGGTATAAATGTGCTTGGCGCGGACTATGCACAGAATAATTCGTATCGCTATACGGAAAGCTTGTATTCCTACAGCTTCTGGGATATGCTCCTAGACAATATGGCCGCTGTGGGCTCGATCCTTCTTATAATCGCCTCATTGATCGTTTTCCTTCTTGTCCGTGATATCCGCCGTACAAGAAAGGAAGTCGAAGAAAAAGAAAAAGCAAGGCAGGAGCTTGAGGAAAAAAACAGTGAACTTGCCGACAGCCAGAAGGCTTTGTCAGACGCTCTTAGGGTGGCGGAAAATGCCAACCGCGCAAAGACAGTCTTCTTAAACAACATGTCCCATGATATCCGTGCGCCCATGAATGCCATAATAGGCTTTACGGCGCTTGCCGAATCCAACATCGACAATAAGCAGCAGGTGAAGGATTACCTCGGTAAGATATCCACATCGAGCGGGCATTTGCTTTTGCTCATCAATGACGTGCTTGATATGAGCCGCATCGAGAGCGGAAAAGTCACAATAGAAGAGACGGATGTACATCTGCCGGATGTTATTAGTGAACTTTCGACCATCATCCAGTCAGATGTCGATTCAAAGCAGATGGAGTTTATGGTCGATGCTTCGGATGTCATACACGAAGATATCATTACAGACAAGCTGCGTTTAAAGCAGGTGCTTTTAAACATCCTGTCAAATGCCGTCAAGTTTACACCTGAGGGCGGGAAGATAAGCTTTGTTGTTATGGAAAAGCCGGCAGCTGCAGAAAATGTTTCCGATTTCGAATTCAAAATCAAAGATAACGGGATCGGCATGAGCGAGGAATTTCTAAAGACGATATTTGAACCCTTCACCCGTGAAAAGACCAGCACCGTCAGCGGCATACAGGGAACGGGGCTTGGAATGGCGATAGCAAAAAATATCGTGGACATGATGGACGGAACTATCAAAGTACGATCCGCAGAAGGCGAGGGAAGCGAGTTCACCGTCACGATCCCGTGCAGGCTTGGCAGTGGGCCGGCTAAGACCGGGCCGGTTTCAGAACCTGATGATACTAATGCCGGACCTGCGCCCGCAGCCGATAATGAGTCGGCACCCGATTTTACCGGCAAAAGAGTATTGCTTGCCGAAGACAACGAGATGAATCAGATCCTTGCCGAGAATATTCTTACAAGTGTCGGGTTTGAAGTTGACATTGCAGGTGACGGAACAGAGGCCGTAGAAAAAGTAGCATCCAAAGAGGCCGGATATTACGATATCATTTTGATGGATATCCAGATGCCCCAAATGGATGGATATGAGGCAACTAACCGTATACGCGCACTTGCGGATGAGAAAAAGGCCGGCATCCCAATAGTTGCGGTCACGGCGAACGCATTTAAAGAAGACAGGCAGAGCGCTTTGGGTGCCGGCATGAACGGACATCTGTCAAAACCGTATGATATT
>CADAQV010000234.1 GCA_902790095.1 uncultured Lachnospiraceae bacterium
GCCGGCTACATATCAGAAGAAAAGGGCGTTGCATCCGCAGAAGATGCCGTTAACGGAGCGCTTGATATAATTGCCGAAATGATATCCGAAACGGCAGAGCACAGGGATGTAATAAGAAGGCTTTCAAAGGAAAAGGGCAAGATCGTATCAGAAGGCAAGAAGAAGGATGAAAAGTCTCCCTACGAGCTTTATTATTCGTATGAGATGCTCCTTTCAAAGGTTCCGGGACATGCTGTCATGGCGCTTAACCGCGGTGAAAAAGAAGATTTCCTTAAAGTGGACATTGTATGCGACCGTGATGCCATACTTGATATCCTTAAAAAAAGAGTAATAACCGTAGATAACAAATATACATCGCCCCTCCTTGAAAGAGCATGCGAGGATTCATACGACAGGCTTATTGCGCCCTCGATAGAGCGTGAGATAAGAAACGAACTTACGGACAACGCCGAAGACGGAGCCATCAAGGTGTTTGGAAAGAATCTTTCGCAGCTTCTCATGCAGCCTCCCATCGCAGGGCACACCGTACTTGGCTGGGATCCGGGCTATAAAAACGGCTGCAAGCTTGCCGTTGTCGATGCAACCGGCAAGATCCTCGACACTGCGCTTGTTTTCCTTTTTGAAAAGAATAAGCTTATTAAGACTGTAGGGGATATGATCAAAAGAAACAAGGTCACTCTCATCTCCCTTGGAAACGGAACCGCTTCAAGGGAGTCGGAAGCCATCGTATGTGATATTATAAAAGATCATCCCGGTGTCTCATATGTAATTGTAAACGAGGCAGGCGCCAGCGTATATTCCGCAAGCCCCCTTGCAACAGAGGAAATGCCGGACAGAAACGTGGGCGAGAGAAGTGCTGCATCTATGGCAAGAAGGCTTCAGGACCCTTTGGCAGAGCTTGTAAAAATGGATCCCAAGGCAATAGGCGTCGGCCAGTATCAGCACGACTGCAATCAGAAAAAGCTTGGCGAAGCTCTTGATGGCGTTGTGGAAGACTGTGTAAACAAGGTAGGAGTTGATCTTAATACCGCATCCGCGCCCTTGCTGTCACATATAGCAGGCATCAACAAGACGCTTGCCAAGAATATAGTTGTATACCGCGACGAAAACGGTGCGTTCAAAAACAGGGCAGAGCTTTTGAAGGTTCCGAAGCTCGGTCCGAAAGCATACGAGCAGTGCGCGGGATTCCTACGCGTTTCGGGCGATAACATTTTGGATAACACCTCCGTTCATCCCGAAAGCTACAAGGCCGCCGAGGCAATACTTAAAAAGATGGGCCTTACAAAGGCCGATATAGGAAAGAATCTCGGCCTTTCCAAAAAGTGCAATGTAAAAGAGCTCTCAAAAGAGCTTGAGGTCGGCGAAATGACGCTTACCGACATCTTAAAAGAACTTGACAAGCCCGGCCGCGACCCCAGAGAGGATATGCCCTCACCCATACTTCGCTCGGACGTTCTTGAAATGGAAGACCTCAAAGAGGGCATGATCCTTAAAGGAACGGTTCGCAATGTAATAGACTTCGGCGCATTTGTTGACATCGGCGTTCATCAGGACGGCCTTGTGCATATATCGCAGATGTCCGAAAAGAGGATAAAGCATCCTTTGGATGTTGTGAGTGTCGGCGACGTGGTTGAAGTAAAAGTACTTTCGGTCGATATAGAAAGAAAAAGGATAAGCCTCACCATGAAAGTGTGAGTGATGCTTTGAAAGGAAATAAATGGAAAAGGAACCCCTTGGCTTTACAGTCCGCCTGGATGAAAAAGCTTTGATGAGATTTCAGCTGTACAGCGTTTATCATAACCTGCAAGGTTATGTTGCGCTTTTTATCAGCTTTTTGTGCATACTCTATGTGATACTTCGCTGGGATAATATGAACGTCGGTATGAGGATACTCTTCATCGTGCTCGGAGTCTTTTATCTTTTGGTAAAACCCGTGGAACTGCTGTTTAAGACAAAGCTTTTGTCAAAGCAGGATGCGTTTAAGCTTCCACTCACATTTACCTGCGATGATGAAAAGATAACGGTGCTGCAGGGAGATCAGACGGCAGAATTTACCTGGGATAAGATCTGGCGCATCGTTTCGCGCAAAAAGGATATCTATATTTACACCGGCAGATTGTATGCATACATTCTGCCTAAGGAAGAAATAAAGGATGCAGTCGAAGCTTTTTTAAGACTTGCTGCGGATAAAGGCTGCCGCCTGGTTTAAGGAGAAAAGATGCAGATAATCGAAACAGATTCAAGGGAAGAGACTTTTGAGGCGGCAAAAAAAATAGGAGAGCAGGCAAAGCCGGGCGATATCTATTGCCTTGACGGAGAACTTGGGGTTGGAAAGACAGTCTTCGCTCAGGGCTTTGCGGCAGGGCTTGGCGTTACGGAAGTCGTATCAAGCCCGACATTCACCATTTTGCAGGCATATGAAACAGGCAGAATGCCTCTCTATCATTTTGATGTCTACCGCATCGGCGACGAATCCGAAATGGACGAGATCGGCTACGAAGACTGTTTTTACGGCGAAGGAGCTTCTCTCATCGAATGGTCGCAGCTTGTCCCCGGGATAATACCCGAGGACGTAAAGCATGTCGAGATAGAAAAAGACCTTGCAAAGGGAGTGGATCACCGGAGGATCAAAATATGGTAATTCTTGGCATAGAAGCCGCAGCGGGAGTTGCGGGCGCGGCTGTAGTGCGCGATGAAAAACTCCTCGCAGAGATAATCTATAATAATAAAAAGACCCACTCACAGACCCTTCTGCCGGCCATAGAAAAGGTCTTATCCGAAAGCGGATATGATGAAAAGACCGGCGAAATAGACGGAATAGCCATAAGCGCGGGACCCGGCTCTTTTACGGGCCTTAGAATAGGCTCATCCACCGCCAAGGCTCTTGC
>CADAQV010000235.1 GCA_902790095.1 uncultured Lachnospiraceae bacterium
CATATATATGACGGGTTTTGGGATTGTTTTTCTTGAATATGGGTATGAAATGTGATATCCTTATTCCATCTTAATAAGAATATTACCCAAAGGATGCAGATATTATCATGGACAAAGAATTTACAGGTAAAGAAGAAAAAGTATCTGAAATAGACAGGGCCAAAGCAGAAGAGATGGGAAGATCCGTAAAAGAAAGGATCAAGAAGAGATCACTTACAAGACGTCTTTTAAGGGGCGTCATGTTGGGGTGCCTTCTTTTGGGACTTGCCGCGCAGATCACAGGTACCATAATCCACGCTTATGCGCTTGTCAGGATGTATTCGCTTTACGCGTGTGATATCGCAAGCTATGCATCCATGATGCTCGAACTTGACACGGATAATGACCTTAAGGTGCTGGCCGATGAGATAATGGAAAAATACCGCAGTCTGTCGCAGGAAGAAAGAGACAGCATAAGCGACCCGGCAAAATACAACGAGCTCTTTTCCGATATCGATATGGGCGAAGGCAGCGAGTATCAAAAGCTGGTTGCCTTGATGCAGGAATTCAGACGAAACAGCAAGATCGACAATCTCTACCTCGGAATGATCGACCCGGCGACAAAGGCAGTTGTCTATATCGCCGACCACCAGGGCGAAAAGGAACTTCACCCCGGTGCGTGGAGCTCCATTTCGGATAAGCGCATAGATACCTTCCTCTACACCGAAGTTCACGATGAATACGACCTGTTGTATGATATTCAGCGTGATCAGAAGCTTGGGCTTATCTGCACCGGCGGCGTGCAGCTCAAGGATCAGTCCGGAAGAATATACGCGTTTATTTTCGTCGATGTAACGCTTGAGATAATTATCAGCGACATGATCGGATTTGTCGTTGCTACATTTATCGCTATCCTGCTGATCGCCGTACTGGTGACCATCATAATGACGAAGTATGTCAAGAAAACAGTCACAAAGCCCATAAACGCCATCACGGATGCCGCGACGGAATATGTCATCGACAAACAGCTTCACCGAGGCAATAACGATCACTTCTCAAAACTCGGCATTAAAACAAAGGATGAGATCGAAAACCTTTCCGAAGTTATGGGAAGGATGGAAAAAGACCTTGTCGGCTACGAAGAGCATATCACAAGGATCGCGGCCGAAAGAGAGCGTATCAGTGCGGAACTCAACATGGCCACCCAGATCCAGGTAGGCATGCTGCCGCACATCTTCCCGCCTTTCCCCGAAAGAAAGGAATTCGAGATATATGCTTCCATGAAGCCCGCAAAGGAAGTCGGCGGCGACTTCTACGACTTCTTCCTTATAGATGACGACCACCTCTGCCTTGTTATCGCCGATGTTTCCGGCAAGGGTGTGCCCGCGGCACTGTTCATGATGGTGTCCAAGGTCATCATTCAAAGCTATGCAAATATCTGCGGAAATGTAAGCGAAGTGCTTGAAAGAGCAAATGAAGCCATCCTTTCCGCCAACCAGGTCGAGATGTTTGTCACCGTATGGATCGGCATCCTCGAAATATCAACGGGTATCCTTAAGGCTGCCAATGCCGGACACGAATTCCCGACCATCAAAAAGCCCGACGGCCCCTTTGAACTCCTTAAGGACAAGCACGGCTTTGTGGTCGGCGGTATGGAAGGCGTTAAATACAGAGAATATGAAGTGAAGCTTGAAAAGGGCAGCAAGCTCTTTGTATACACCGACGGTATCCCTGAGGCAACCGACAAGGACAACAACATGTTCGGTACCGACAGGATGCTCGAAGCCCTGAATAAAGAGCCCGGCGCCTCAACAGAAAAGCTTATCGAAAATGTTACCGAAAGCGTTGCGGATTTTGTAAAGGATGCAGTGCAGTTTGATGACATGACGATGATCTGTTTCGAGTATAAGGGACCGGAAGAATAAATATGTGAGACTGGGGGACGGGGTCAGAGTCTCATTTTCGATTCGAAAATGAGACTCTGACCCCGTCCCCCAGTCTCACTCTGAAAAAAAAAAAAATATATTTTTAAAAAAGAACACAAATAAAACACAAACTAAATGTATAACGTACTCATAAGAAACACAAAAGACGATCTTTAGACAAGAAGGAGGTATATGTCATGTCTGATGAATTTGAAAACAGAGAAAATGATGAGGTACGTAAGGTGAGTGACGAGATAAGCAATCGCTCATCCGCAGAAGAACCTGTCAGGAAGCCTGCACCCAGCGATGCCGGCGGTTATCACAACGAAGGCTATAATAACGGTTATAACAATAATAGTTACAACAACGGTTATAACAACAGCTATAACAACAACGGTTATAACAACAACAGTTATAACAACGGCTACAACAACCCTTACCCGGGTAACGGCTCCAATAATGACGGCAGCAACGAAAACGGCGGTAACGGCAGGAAAAACAAAAACCGCGGTCCGATACTTGGGCTTATAGCGGCGGTGCTTGCACTTGCACTCATTATTGGCGGCCTTTATGCTGCAGTAGAGTTTTCCGGAGCCGGCAAGCAGGCAGCAAAGAAGTCTGATCAGACGGTAGCACTTACAAAGGATAAGGAAAAAGAGACCGAAAGCGCAGATACAGATAATACAGACAAAGAAAAAGACACAAACGTAGAAAAAGCCGATGCAAAGGAAACAGATGACGCAAAGCTTACGACAGCAGTGCTTAATGGTGACAAGGTCGAGACAACAAGCAAGGTATCTGCGACAGCACTTGATGTATCTGCTGTAGTAGAAGAGGTAATGCCTTCAATAGTTGCGGTCACAAATACCACGGTTTATTCCGCAAACGGTTCAAGCTGGGGCTGGTATATCGGCGGAAGCACATCGGGACAGGATTATTCTTCAAAGGGTGCAGGAAGCGGTGTCATCATCGCGCAGACAGATGAAGAAGTCATGGTTGCGACAAACGCACATGTAGTTGTTCCGGAAGATTATTCAAAGTATGGTTATACGGCAGAATCTTCAGAGTATGAAATAAAATTCTGCAACGACATAAGCGTTAAAGCATATCTCAAGGGATATGACGAAGCGGCCGATGTGGCAGTGCTTACAGTCAAAATATCAGATATAGATAAAGACACTCTAGGCGCTATAAAGATCGCCACGGTGGGTGATTCGACAAAGCTTAAGGTCGGAAACGGCGCCATTGTAATAGGTAATGCTCTTGGATACGGACAGTCTGTTACAACAGGCTGCATCAGCGCTCTTGAGAGAGATGTAAGGGTAGACAGCGAAGTAAAGAAGCTCATCCAGACAGATGCGGCGATAAATCCCGGTAACTCCGGCGGCGGACTTTTTGATACCAACGGATATCTCATCGGTATAAGCGAAGGTAAGTATTCTTCGACACAGGTCGAGGGAATGTGCTTTGCGATCCCCATCAGCTCTGTTGAATCCATCCTTACCGACATCATGAACAATAATGTAAAGGTAAGAGAAAAGGTCACGGACGAATCAAAGAAGGCATTTCTTGCAATCGGTACCGACAAGCAGTACAGCCAGGCATATGACGGCAAAGGCGCATTCGTATACAGTGTTACAGAAGGCGGAGCAGCCGACAGAGCAGGCATAATGGCATATGATATAATCACAGCCATTAACGGTGTTCAGATAAAGAACTGGAACGATCTTCTTGAAGAAATGTCATATTACGAAGGCGGCGAAACAGTCACGATCACCTATTATACATTCAGTGAAAGAGGACATATCCGTGAATATGTCGAGAAGACAGTTGATGTGACACTTGATTTTAAGGCCGATTATGTAGATGAAAATGGTGAAACCAAATAAACAACATATAAGATGCTGAGATTTTTTGACAGGCGGTACGGAGTTTTACCGTACCGCCTGATCTTTTACACAGAGCTATAACCATATGTTATGGATAGCAGAACAAATAACAATATCACATAACCCTGAATTATATTGACATTTCATGGGCTAAGTAATACAATCATAGATGAGAATTTTCAAGGAACATACTGGGAAAGGAGGATAAATATGAGCAAAGTCGTATTGTCTCTTTTGGTTGACAATCAGGCCGGTGTCTTAAGCAGGGTTGCAGGACTTTTCTCAAGACGCGGTTACAATATCGACAGTCTTACGGTCGGCGAAACAGAAAATCCCGGTTTTTCAAGAATGACAGTTGTTGCAAGCGGAGAACCCGAAGCTCTCGAACAGATCGAAAAGCAGCTTTCAAAGCTTATAGATGTCGTTGAGATACAGAAACTCGAAAGAGATGCATCCGTTACCAGAGAACTGCTTCTGGTAAAGGTAAAGGCAAACGATGAGAACCGTCACAAGATCACAGAAATAGCAGACATCTTCAGAGCAAAGATCGTAGATGTTTCGAAAGAATCTGTCATGATGGAGATCACCGGAAATACCACAAAGCTTCAGGCATTTGTGGATCTGCTTGACAACTTTGAGATCCAGCAGCTTGTAAGAACGGGAGTCACAGGACTTCCGAGAGGACGCGCAGACGGCGCGGAAGCTTTTGACAGCGTTATCAACGAATAAAAAATTTTATAATTCATTTTACGGAGGAAAAATCAAATGGAAGCAAAAATCTACTATCAGGAAGACTGCAATCTCTCACTCCTTGAGGGAAAAACAATTGCCATCATCGGCTACGGCAGCCAGGGACATGCACATGCTCTTAACCTTAAGGAGAGCGGATGCAACGTAATCATCGGCCTTTACGAAGGCTCAAAGAGCTGGAAGAGAGCTCAGGAGCAGGGCTTTGAAGTATTCACAGCTGCAGAAGCTGCAAAGAAGGCTGATATCATCATGATCCTTATCAATGATGAGAAGCAGGCTGATCTTTACAAGAAGGATATCGAACCCAACCTTG
>CADAQV010000236.1 GCA_902790095.1 uncultured Lachnospiraceae bacterium
TACTATACCTACGCTGACACTCACGTTCTTAACCTGATCGACGAGGATGGAAACCTGGCAGATGAGGGAAAGGTGATCGGAACGACGCTTTACAAGCGTGACTTCCCTATAATCAACTACGAGATAGGCGACACGGCGACTTCGGAGACCATCGAAGGCGTCAGATATATCAAGACTATCAAGGGCCGCACCAACGACATGGTCAAACATGAGGGCGGAGTCCAGACTTCGGCTACTGAGCTTATGAAGATCCCTAACGGCATAACAGGCATCGCACAGTTCAGATACGTGCAGACGGCCATCGACGAGATCCACATCCTTCTCGTAAAGGATCCGGGCGATAACAGCCACAGCAAGGAAGAGATCGAGGCATTCTACGAGCGCAAGGTCGAAGAACTCTACGGCAAGCCTGAATACAAGCTGGTGTTTGAGTGGATGGACGAGATCCCGCCTGATGAGAACGGCAAGATGCGCTGCTTCATCTGCAGGGTGTAGACAATGCTCGACGCGATCGTTAAACGACTTGAGAAAACAGATAATATAGACCGCAGCACTTACATCTGGAACACTGTAAGTGCTACGGTACTGGCGATGCAGGGGCCGGTGCTTCAGGCGGTGGTGAGCCGCACAAACGGAGCGACTGACCTCGGCATCATTTCTATTGCCTTTTATCGGGATCGTTTTAGGGGTACTGGCCATCGTTTTCGGAGTAAAGAGCAACGAAGGCGAGGGGATCTCGGGCGGCGCCAAGGCAGGGATCATAATGGGGATAATAAGCATCGTGATCTTTGTTTTGATAGTTGCCGTTGCGGTGTATTACCTTTCAAACCCCGAGTACATGAAACAGTTCACCGAGCAGTACAAAAACCTGCTCAAATGACCCCCCGACAATAAAAAAAACAGGGGCTGTAAAAAAACAGCCCCTGTTTTTGTTGTAAACGTCTCTATGATCATTTGCACGCAGGACAGAGTTCGCTCTGCAAATAGATCATAGAGACGCTGTCTTGCATTTACTATATGGGGCTGTTTTTTTACAGCCCCCTTTCTTTCGTATTACAGAAGCCCTATAATAACGGGTGAAAGATCTTTGTATTTTGCCTCGCATGCATCATATGTTGTGGGGCCGGTGATAAATGCCGCAGAGCCTCCACAGATCTTTACGTCTATACCCGCCTTAGCTGCAAGCGATGCGTCAAAGCGTACAAAGAAACGTGATTCACGGCTCTTAGGTGATACGAGCGATACCTTTTCGTCTGCCCAGCCTTCATATACGGTGCGGCCGGCATTCTTTGCACATTCGACGATATCAGCAACCACTGCGCTTGCGGTAGGAAGCTTTCCTGCGCCGCTGCCGTAGAACATAAGATCTCCTGACATGTCGCCCGAAACCATAATGGCATTGAATACATCACTTACCGCATAAAGAGGACTTTCGGGTGCCACAAGCTTTGGCGCAACCTCCGAAACGATACCCTCATCCGTAAAGTCGGAATATCCTATAAGCTTTATGGACATTCCAAATTCTTTTGCAAGAGAAATATCCTCTTTTGTGACATTTGTGATGCCCGTTGTGGGGATATCCTCGAAATCTACGAACTTACCGCAGGCTATGGACGAAAGAATGGCTATCTTTCTGCAGGTATCAAAGCCTTCTACGTCTGCTGTGGGGTCTGCTTCTGCATATCCGAGCCTTTGAGCCTCTTTTAAAACTTCTGCATAATCAAGGCCCTCTTTGTCCATCTTAGTGAGCATATAGTTGGTGGTGCCGTTCATTATGCCCGCAATTTTGTTTATTCTTGTGCCGGTCATGCAGGCATAAAGCGGCCTGATGATAGGGATGGCACCGCCTACGCTTGCCTCAAACTGGAAGTTTATCTTCTTTTCCCTTGCTATTGCAAGCAGTTCGCTGCCGTATTTGGCAACCAAAGCCTTGTTTGAGCTTACTGCGGATTTGCCGACCTCAAGCGCCGCCTTTACAAACTTGTATGCTGCGCCCGTGCCACCCATGGTCTCTACGACAAGAGTAACTTCCGGGTCATTTAAAATGTCATTTACATCATGGGTGAGAAGACTCTCGTAAGGGTCTCCCGGAAAATCGCGGAGGTCAAGAACATACTTTACCTCTATCTTTTCCCCTGCCCGCGCCTTAAGTTCGGCTGAAAGTTCGTCAACGATCCTGACTACGCCGTTTCCTATATTTCCGTAACCAAGTACAGCTATCTTCATAATTGATCTCCTTATTCGGCATCCGTTACGTCTCCGGATCTGATACCGGTCTTTTTCCATTTAAGATATGCGCTCATGAACGGATCGAGTTTCCCGTCAAGAACCGCCTGCGCGTTTCCGCTTTCTTCGCCCGTACGAAGGTCCTTTACCATGGTATATGGCTGAAGGACATAGGAACGGATCTGGCTTCCCCAGCCGTTTTCCTTTACTTCTCCTCTGATGCCTGCCTCTTTTTCCTCCTGTTCCTGCTGCTGGAGCATAAGGAGCCTTGCTTTAAGCATTTCCATGGCCTTGTCCTTGTTCTGGAACTGGCTTCGCTCGTTCTGGCATGCGACAACGATACCTGTGGGGAAGTGGGTTATTCTTATGGCGGATGATGTCTTATTGATATGCTGGCCGCCGGCACCGCTGGCATGATATGTATCTATTCTGATGTCTTCGGGCTTTATCTCTATCTCCGTGTCGACATTTTCAAGCACGGGCATGACCTCGCAGCCGACAAAGGATGTCTGTCTTTTTGCCTGAGCGTTGAAAGGCGATATACGAACGAGCCTGTGCACACCGTTTTCACTGCGCAAAAGCCCGTAAGCATTTACACC
>CADAQV010000237.1 GCA_902790095.1 uncultured Lachnospiraceae bacterium
CTCCGATGCCCTCGAAAAATGGGGTAACAAACTTGACGAACAGGGCTGGTTTCCGCTTCCCGACCCGCTGCCCGACTGTCAGCATGATGCGTTTATACCCGTGAGAGTAAAGGGGCGTGCCGAGGGTGACCCGCAATGGGGAAGCTTCGAGGCACTTATAGACGGCAAGTGGACAGATATGAAATAGATACGGTAAAAAATTACCCGAGGACGCAGTGAAGCAGTCTTCGGGTATTTTGTATCATTGCAGTGGCTCCTTAATAATCCTTCAAGGAACGGATATATCTGAATGTTTCTTCCTCGCCCTTTTCGCTGAGCATTCGGAGCAGTTTTTCCAGAAGTGCGCTCGTTTCCTCATGGATCAGGCGTGTCTTTTTCGCTTTGAGAAAGTATTGCAGCGGAGCGTCATCGGTGTATTTTTCACCCATATAGATCTTGCTCGCAGCAACTCTGTCGCAGAACATCTCCTTGACATAGTTTAACGGCATTTTCACGCCCTCAAGTTTCCTTGTCGCAGGACTGTAGTCTGTCCAATATTCAAAATGGTGCTTGTTGCGTCCCTTGTGATGGATCCACGCCTTCGAGTAGCCGTATGCTTCTCTCTCGGCTTCGTTGGGGCTTCTTGTTCCCTGGTAGTATTTCGCGCCGGGAATGAACTCGGTGGGAGAGTATTTCGAAAGATCGTGAAAAAGTCCCTGAAAAAGAATTCCCGCCTTCGCGCAGTGCTTTATCACCTGATGACGGTGACGTGTTATCGTTTTGAAATGTCCCCAAGCGCCCATAAGTGATCTCCGTTTCATAGTGTTGAAAAGCCGTCGCCCGATGAGAATTTTAAAGCCTTCCACTGCTGTTCATTATAAAAAGTTGCGGCAGTTTCAATGTATTTTGCACATGCCGTCTGCCATGCCGACTTTTTCTGTTCTTCTATAAGCTCGTTTTTTCTGATAATAGAAAGATCCTTGTCAAAAACATTGAGCATCAGATACACGATATATTCATCATCTTCTTCATAAACCTTCGAAAACTCTCCGTTTTTCAGTCCGAATATATCCTTTATCTGCTCTGTGGGGATATCGGTCTGCTTATCTATATTTATTATCAGGCTGTCTTTTGCAAGGCTGTTATCCGGTTCGTTTTTTTCACCCGAAATGCTTCCAAGAAAGCTTTCCGCATCATCAATGCTTTCAAATATATATTTCTGCACCATGCAGACTCTGTATTCTTCTTCGCTTAAGGCTTTTTCTTTTTCGCCTAAGTATTCCTTTTCTTTAAGACTGCTCTTCAGGTCTAAAACAAGAAGTTCTTCGACATCCTTTAATTGTAAGCCAAGTGCTTTTTTGTCACTCTCTTCGATAAGATCATAAAACTTTGAAGCTTTATTCCTGACATCCGAAACCTCCTGACGGGTAAGTTCGTTTTCTTCGTCGAACATAGCGGAAAGAGCAAGGCTGTTGATAAGGTTTTCGTAGAAAAGGACCTCTTTCACATAATCAGCATAAGTGATATTTCCGTCGGAATAGATGACCTTGTCCCAGGGAGTGCCGCCTGTTTTTGCTCCGGCTGCTTCTTCACGCTTTTCAAATGCATAAAAATACAGTTTTGCTGCGGGGATGCTTATAGAAGTATCTCCGACTGTCATAAACGGAAGTTCGTCGTATTTCACCTCCGAAGAAGACCCGCATGCACAAAGCAGCAATATGGATATTATGAGCAATAATGATATTTTTATTTTCATATCAGATCCCTGATCTTTTTGTAAACGGAAGGCAAAGGAAGGCCGACAACATTGTAATAATCTCCGTTTATCGAAGTTATGAATTTGCCCGCAAGCCCCTGTATACCGTAGCCTCCGGCCTTGTCGTAGGGTTCGCCGCTTTTGACGTAATTATCTATTTCCTCATCGGAAAGGGCCATAAAAGAAACTGCAGTCTCTTCGTAAAAAACATCTGTTTTAACATTACCGCTCTCGTCGGTATCGATGATGCAAACACCTGAATAAACATGATGCAAGCGTCCCGAAAGACTTTTCAGCATATGGAAGGCCTCATCTTTATTTGCAGGCTTTCCAAGTATCGTTCCGTCAAGGGCAACCACTGTGTCCGAGGCGATGATCAGAGCATTTTGCGGACAGTCAGTCTCATTATATACAGCCATGCCCTTCCTTTTTGCAAGCTCCATTACGGTTTCGGAAGGCGAAAGGGAGGCGTCGACAGTCTCATCGCAGCCCGAAACGATTATCTCAAAGTTTTCGGTTATGGTTTTAAGCAGCTCCTTTCTTCTTGGGGAGCTGCTTGCAAGTATCACTCTTTTTCCCATGGAATGGTTCCGACCTCGTCCTTAGATTCACGGTTCATAAGTGCGCTGAAAGCCTGAGAAACCGGCTTGTCGTTAAACAGTACTTCGTTTACTTCTTCCACTATTGGCATGCATATTTTGTATTTCTGTGAAAGCGTAAGCGCAGCCTTGGCAGAATAAACACCCTCTACGATCATGTTTACTTCCTTCATGGCCTCTTCATATTTCATTCCCTGCCCCATCAAAACGCCTGCGCGTCTGTTGCGGCTGTGTTTGCTGGCACAGGTCACTATAAGGTCTCCGATGCCCGTAAGACCGTAAAATGTAAAGGGATTTCCGCCCATGGCCGTGCCGAGCCTGCATATTTCAACTATTCCCCTTGTTATAAGTGCCGCAGTTGCATTGTCACCGTAACCAAGACCTGCTGACATGCCTGCAGCAAGCGCGATGACATTTTTAAGAGCTCCGCCAAGCTCCATTGCTTTTACATCCGGGCTTGTATACACTCTGAAATTCTCGTTTGAAAACA
>CADAQV010000238.1:0-1629 GCA_902790095.1 uncultured Lachnospiraceae bacterium
GCTTTCAATGAGCCTGCCGTCATCATCAAGCTTGAAACAGTTTATGCTTTCGGCAAAGATCCTTTTTACCGTATCCGGATAATCGCATTTGTCAAGATCTGCAACGCTTTTCAAAACATACTCTTTTTTGTCAGCCGTGAGGATCTTTTTAAGATTCAGGCAGTTTCTGAAAGCAAGGTTTTCGATCGCTATCATGTCTGATGGGATCACAAGCTCTTTGATCGATATATTGCCCGCAAAACACCAGCCTGATATGCGCCGTACATCATCCGGGATCACCACTCTGCCCTTGCATGCAGTGCCGTCAATAAGGATATTGTTTACGATAACCATTTCGTTTGCCTTTTTTTCCTCTTCAAGCCACGAGGTCATGGTAAACGCATGGCTTCCGAAGAGCCTTACCGTATCCGGAATGGCGATCTTTTTTAGTCTGATATGATCTCTGAAAACATCCTGCCCGATCTCTTCTATATCGCCCGGAACGGTGACGGCCGCAGCATCCTGCCGATATCCCGAAAGAATCTTTCCTTCACGGATATCAAAACAGGAATAGACCGATGCTATCACTTCGCGTACGGTATAAGGGAAATGATTGTCGGTATGATTCAGGCTGTCTTTAAACCTTGAAAACGAATAACTTTTTCCGCAATATTCAATGTTTTTTATCTGCGTACAGCCGGTAAATACATTGCTTTTAAGAACGGTGCTGTCAGTTATCTTTACAGTCTCAAGCCCCGCGCAATCGGCAAAGGAGTGATAGGCGCATCTGACACCCGCAAGGTCCGCCGTTTTAAGAGAATCGCAACGTTCAAACGCTCTTTCACCAATCTCTTTTATTCCCGAAAAATCAAAGGCATCAAGCTCTGTACACTCATCAAAGCATCTTGCAGCCATGCCCTTCAGATCTTTCGCCTCAAATTTTTTAAGGCGGTTACAGCCCGCAAAGCTTTCTGCGGGAAGGTATGACACTCCTGCCAGGCAGACTTCTTTCAGTTCTCTGCAGTATGAAAAGATGCCCTTTCCTATTTCTTTAACGTTAAGATATACTTTCTTTAATTTCGGGCAGGCATTAAATGTGTCCTGTTCCACAATGCAGTCCGGTGAATCTATTATAACTTCTTCAAGATCCTTGCAGCCGGCATATGCATATTTTCCTATTCTTTTAATACCGGAAAGCTTTATAACACTTATCCCGTCTTTTCGGGCAAACGCATATGCCGCAATAGTCTTATCATCATCCGCGGAGGCCTGTGCCTCATCAGGGGAAGATCCCCTCGCCATATTTACAGCAAAAGCCGTATCAAAAGACTGCCCGGATCTGTAAAACGCATACGGATGCACATATGCTTTGCCGGGTATTCCATCCGGCAGTTTCAGCGTCACGCACCTTCTGAAAGCATATTCCCCGATATATTCCATGGTATCCGGAAGATTGCATTTAAGGAGCTTTCTGCATTCGGCAAAAGCCTCTCTTTCGACTCTTTTAAGACTTTCCGGGAGTACAATACTTTGCAAAGTAAGGCAGGATGCAAAGGCCTGCTCCCCTATCTTAGTAAGGCCATCCGGGCAAATGACGGTCTTAAGCTGTTCTTTGCCGAAAAAGGCGCGTTCGCCTATCACCTCAACGTC
>CADAQV010000238.1:1662-4427 GCA_902790095.1 uncultured Lachnospiraceae bacterium
CCGGTATGGTTATCTGTTCCTCGTCCCCAAGGTAGCGCATAAGGATGCGGCCGCTTATGTAAAAGTCTCCCAGCACCTGATCCCTTATGCGGCTTACAAGTCTGCATTCATGTTCCTTATCAAGCTCATAGACCTTTCCGCCTATGCAGACCCTTTTAAGGTTGTTGCATCCCCTGAAGGCTTTGTCATCGAGTTCTGTATTCTCATCAAAAAGGGATATTTCTTCAAGGCTTAAGCAGTTTAAAAAGGCATTTGCCCTTATCTCTTTCAATGACTTTGGAAGCGAAATGAAGGTCACGCCTTTTTTGTCAAAAAAGCAGCTTTTTCCTATGGCTGTTATCCCTTCGGGCAAGGTCACGGACTTTAAGTTGATGCTGAACTTGTTTAAGACTCCGTCCTCTATCTGCATGGAATGATAGACGCTTTTTGCCATGCTCTTTATAACTTCGGGGTAGGCTGAATGCGAATTCATTGCGTCTATAAGGTTTTCCACCTCATAGGCAGTATCCGACAAAATGACTGTCTTTAAAGCTATGCAGCCTTCAAAAACTTCTTCTTTAAAATTTGTATCGTCGATGTTTTTGTTAAGGGTTATCCGGGTCAGCGAAAGATTATGCGAAAAGGCACCTGTGCCGAGCCTTTCCGGGCCTTCTATAACGGCCTTTTCAAGCCCGTCGCAATACAAAAAAGCAAAGTCACCGACTTTTTTCAATGACTTTGGAAATACAAGTTCCTTCAGTTTGTGGCATCTGTGAAAAGCATATTCGCCTATTTCGGTAAGGCCTCCGGAAATGCTTATCTCCTCAAGCTGTCTGCATCCCTTAAAAGCGGTATTTCCTATGCTCTTTACAGACTCCGGAAGCTTTACCTTTTTAAGCCAGGCAAGACCTTTAAATGCGCCGTCGCCGATTGCAGTAACACCGTCCGGCACGGTCACTTCATGCTCTGCGCCCTTGTAGGCCTTAAGGACTCCTTCCTCTATCTCAAATATATCCGGCATAACCATTTATTGCTCCTGTTGATATGTTATCCTTATCTGTCAAAGATATTCTTAATGACCTTGGAAAGTTCCGAAACATTTCCGCATCTGTAAAGATCCATCTTGAGGCTCTTTGTCCCGGGAAGCTTTTTCATAAAATACGAACACAGCTTTTTGATGTATGTAAGCACATATAATTCATCAAAGCACTCTGACGCGACCTCAAGCTGCTCTGTCAAAAGACTGTATTTTGTCTCAGAAGTCTTTCTGCCTGTAAGCTCTGAAAATACAAGGGGATTTTCAAAACCGTACCTTGCAAGCATTACGCCGTCGGCGCCTGTTTTTGCCATCATCTCTTCCGCCTTTGAAAGCGAATCGATACTGCCGTTTGCAAAAACGGGTATGCTCACCGTGTCCTTTGCAAGCTTTATGTATTCATACAAAGGCTCGCCGTCATACATCATGTCCCTGGTCCTTCCGTGAACAGTCATCATGTCGGCTCCGGAGTCCTCGCACATCTTCGCAAATTCTTCTATTACTATCTTTGACCTGTTCATTCCTATGCGGCATTTGACCGATACGACCTTGCCGCTTCTTTTGCAGGCCTCGATTATCTTTGATGCCCTTGGAATGTCTTCCAAAAGGGCGCTTCCCTCCCCCGCTTTTACAACATTTGGCACGGGGCATCCCATATTTATATCAATTATGTCAAATGCCGCAAGTCTGTCGCTTCGTGCCGCGCGTTCAAACACGGTGGGCTGTGACCCCAAAAGCTGGACACACTTAAGCTTTTCACGCTCGTCCGTAAATAAAAGTCTGGCGGTTGCCCTGTCATTGTACTTTAGCCCGTCCGCGCTTACCATTTCGGTGTATGCGCTTCCCGCGCCGAGCTTCCTTGCCATAAGTCTGAAAGGAAAGCAGGTGTATCCGGCAAGCGGGGCCATAAGCACGTTTGTCTCAAAGCGGATATTGCCCACCGTTATCGGGGTGCCAAGTTTTTTTATTTTAGATTCCTGTTCCATATCTACAATGTTGTCTTTTGATTTGCATCCCATCCGTAAAAGTCGGAAAAGACAAATCTACCCTCTTCGTTTCTGGTGATAGGGAATTCAAATATTTCGGCCGAGGAATAATCATACTTTCCGTCCCCTTCGGCCTTCTTTCTGACACTGACGATCAGGTGATCGTTTTTAACTTCCTTTAACTGTGAATTGCCGTAGGGCGAATCAGAAGGAGTCTTTTCATACGGAACGTAAAGGTATCCGTTTTCTTCTATAAAGCCGCCTGTTTTTTCGGCACATGCTATAATGCGGCCCGTCAGTTCCTCGGTAAAAACTTTATGCATCCTGCATTTAAGATCATCAAGTGTTCTCAGGCGGTCCCTGTCGTATGTGCATGAATATGAAATATATTTTTTTCCGTCTTTTTCCAATACAAGTCTGCCGGATGGATAATCCCCTCCCGCAAAGAGCGAAAGGATTATAGATCTGGACTTGTCAAAAAGAGCGCGTCCGTCGCTATAATAAAGTGTGTCTCCTTTTTCGGCAAACCACTCTCCTTCGACTGCGCTGACGGTTTGAGCGATCACATCTCTCGAATCGCCCTCAAAGGCCGCCTTAAGTATATCAAGCTTTTCATCCTTAAAGACGTTTTTGTTCTTTGCCGAAAGATACCCGGAGTCCATGGGGCCGTATAGGTAGAGCGAAACAAAGAATTCCTCACCGTCCTTTATAAGTCTGCCAAGACGGTAACGGACGTTTTCACTGTCATCACGGTATCCGGATTC
>CADAQV010000239.1 GCA_902790095.1 uncultured Lachnospiraceae bacterium
GTTTTGGCATCATTATCCTTTTCAAAATAGGCATTTTGAAATGCAGTGGCACGTAGCTTATTGAATTCTATCTCGCAATGCTGTTCGAGGCTCTCACCCACCATCTTTGTAGACTGGCGCGCCTTGAAATCCTTGTAATAGGCGATCTCTTCATCCTTATGTTTTAATTCGGCATCATGCGCTTCTTTTAAGGATTTTTCGCTAAGTTCCCACTTGCTCTGCTCAAGCGCAATATCGTTTTTCAGATTTAATATCTCTTTTTCTTTTTCCTGAAGCGCCCTTTCTATTGCTGTTTCGGATTGAGATTTGTTTATCTCTATCTGACTGCTTAAGCGCTGGATCTCCTGTTCCTTATTTGCAATTTCAAGCGCATTTGACGCTTTAATACGTTCTATCTCCGTAGCCTTATCTGCGTCATAAGCCGCCACTTTTGCCTTCAGTTCGGCGATTATCTTATCCTTATCCGCCTCCGTTTTGGCGATGGCAAGCTCCGATTCCTTGCTGCTGACAGCCAAAGCCTGCTCATTTTCCGCCTTTAGTGTTATTATCCTGTTTTTCAGATCTTCAATGACCTTGTTTTTTTCTTCCTCAGACTTTGCAACTGCGATCGTAACTGCGCTTTCCTTTTCGGCTGCGAATGCTTTTTCTCTCCTGCTTATTTCTTTATCAAATTCGCTGTCATGGACCTGCTTCAAAATGGCCGCATATCCGGATTCATCTACCGTAAAAACCTCACCGCATTTAGGGCATTTTATCTCCTGCATTTTTCATTCTCCTTATAAACGATTCTTATCACATTTACCGGGAACCCACATTCAGGGCATACACCGCCCTCCATCTCTGTGCCGCATCTCGGGCAACCTGCTGCGTTCTGCATAAAAATACTCCTTTCTGACTGTGACCCCGTCCCCCAGTCTCACTTTCCTATCAGTCTGTCTATATCTCCGTCCGAAGCACCCGGAAAAAGCTTTCTAATATGCGCCGCAATTCGTGCGCGGCTTTCTGTAGGCTTTTCGTTATATGCCGCCGTCACGGCCTCGTAGCCGAAGATGGTCTCGGGCGGTTGGAGGATGGATACGGACATGCCGTATTCTTCGCCGCGCTTGTTTTTGCGCCTGCAAAAATCGGTTATGACAAGGTAAGTCTGCATCTGGAGAGATGTCATGATTCCGGCATAATTCTTTTCACCGCCCTTGCCAAAACCGGCCTGCTTTTTAAGGTCGGTGGAGAGGATCTTTATGTCGGGGAATGTCATATCGCCATCTGAGTCGCGCCCTGTGAGGCGGTCCATGATAAGCTTCTCGCGGCGATTTGCAAGTCCGTCTTCCCATCTTGCATCAAAGTCATATCCGTTTCGCCTGAAATTTGCAAAGTAAGGCAGCCACTTTTTGCTTATAAAGCCGGCCCTGCCGCCGAAAAACTTTCCGTATGCGACCTCGTGGCCGGCGGCAATGATCTCGCGCCATTCCCAGGGGTCTTCTGCCCTGTTTCCGGTCCACCATGAAGAGGCAGCTGTTTTCTCCTCTACGGAAAAGCCCTTAATTTCGCCCGAAAAAAGCGGCAGAAATCCTATTTTGTTTACAAGCGTGGCAAGCTCGCGCGCGCTGCGTAATCTCCCGGGGTCGTTTCGCGCAAGACCTCGCATTATCCATACACCGTCTTCTACCGTCATAAAAGTACCTTTGCCCAATCCTCTTCTTTAAACCCTGTAAGCACCTTATCTTCTTTTACAAGCAGGGGTCTTTTTACTATCATCCCGTCAGATGCCAAAAGCTTAAACATTTCATCTTCGCTCATGTCGGGAAGCTTTTTTGAAAGCTCCATCTCCCTGTATATCTGCCCGCTTGTGTTAAAGAAGCGTTTAAGCGGCAGCCCGCTCATTTTGTAAAGGCTTCGAAGAGTCTTTTCATCCGGATGATCTGCCTTTATGTCGATCAGCTCGTACTTAATTCCATTGTCATCAAGCCACTTAAGGGCCTTTTTGCATGTCGTGCACTTTGAGTAACAATAAACTTTTATCATACCTGCCTCCTTTATTGTCCGGTCCAATTTTCCGAATCTAGTCTTCACCCACAAGATGTACTGTCTTGTAGCTGTGACCGACCGCGGGCAAAAACTTTTCTGTAACATCCTTTGTCTTCATTTTCAGGCTGGATGTACAGACGCATGGATGACACCCAAGGTATTCATCCTTTAAAACATCTTCATCTATCAGCAGCTGAACTGCATGCTCCTTGTCGTTCATAAGGCCCATAATGCTGACAGCGCCGGGCTCGATATCAAGGTATTTCAACATATCTTCCGCGTCCGCAAACGAGAGCCTTGCAGAGTTTATCTGCGACGACAGCTCCTTAGTTTTGAATTTCTTGTCGCCCGGCATCATTAAAAGATAAAATGCCGTCTTCTGCCTGTTACAAAGAAAGAGATTCTTGCATATCACGACGCCAAGCACGGCGTCGATAACGTTGCAGGCCTCCATGTTGTCGGCCCTCTCGTGATCCGTCCTTAGATATTCTATGCCAAGCCTGTCCAGAAAATCGTATGTCCTGACCTCGCGCGGCAGTCTGCCGGATGTATCCTCCGGTCTTCCGTTAAATAGTTCCATGATGTCTCTCCCTGATGTAGTTATTTCTTGTATTCAAAAATTGCATAAAGCAGCTTATGGTCCGAGCACTCCTTGTCCGAAACGCCGCTGTCTGTTTCTGTAAAACCTTCGCTTACCACGATATTGTCGATAGCCATATCCCGCCTGTAAAA
>CADAQV010000240.1 GCA_902790095.1 uncultured Lachnospiraceae bacterium
AAGGGCGGCGAGGAGCACGCGGCCTATCCATGTAAAGACTGCCGAAAGGTTGGTGCCGAGTATGGCGGCGAGGGCGTTGTTTGTGCCTTCGTCGGCGGCGGTCCCGTTTGCAAGAGCTTCCCAGATGCCCCAGGAATCGCGGTCGGATTCGTCCATGGTTCCGGCAACGGTAAATTCAACGGGTACCCAGCCAAAGCCGTTTATATAGACTTCGACCCAGGCATGCGCGTTTGCGTCGGTGAGTTTTGCCTTTACAACGGCAGTCTTTCCGACTTTAACCGCGCCGCTTATCCACGAATCATAATCTTCGTCGTTTAAGATGTCGCCCCCTATAACGGCCGACATATCAAGCGCATAGCCTTCAACATACCTTGCGGGAATGCCGAGATAGCGCAGCATAAGGCATCCGGCCGTGGCAAAATATGTACAATATCCTTTTTTGGAATCTGTCAGGAAATATGTCACAAAGTCCCGCCCGTCCGGCACTTTGCCGGGGTTAAGGGTGTAGGTGAAATTCTTTTCAAGGTAATCCTGGATCTGCTTTATCTTTTCTGCGGTAGTTCCTGAAAAGCCTTCCTTAAGGCAGATCTCGGCTATAGTCGTGTATACATTCCTGTATTCGGGCGATTTGTAATACAGGTAGAAGAGATCCGTTGAGCCGTACATCGCATACGAATCGTAGGACTCCAAAAGATCGTCGTTTGAAGGGTCGTCCCTGTCCGCAAGGGCAGCGTATTTTGAGTTCCAGAAATCCTGCACGGCGGCATAGGTTATATCGTTTATCCTCACAGCTGAAAGCGCCACTGCAGATCTGTCCCGAATTCCGTAATAGGGCAGGAAGGAATTGCCAAGAAGGCTGTAGTCAAGATACTCGATATGCATCTTGCCGCGAAGAATGGAATCGTCTTCTTTGGCCGCTTCGTTTAAAAGATTCTGTTCATCCTCAAAGAAATACATTTCGCCGACATCCGACTGGGTCTGCTCCCAGTGGTTGCCGTAATATGCGCTGTAGCTTCGGTTCTTAAGATAGACCGTCTCATACTGATAGGGAACAAAGGTTATCTCCATATCGTCCTGGAAATCCTGAAATACCGTGCCTACCTGTCCAAGCTGCCCGCCGTAAGCCGCATCAAAAGCGGAGCGGTCGTTCATGAACAGGCTCGAAAGACCGTACATCAGCACTCTTGTGACCGCCGGTTCGGTCGACTTTTTCATTGCCAGGGCCTCATCGCCCGGCTTAAACTTCTCCTGCGGGATGATGATGGATATCATCAACGAAAACAAAAGCAGTACAGCCGCCACATACCCGGCCGCCTGCCAGGTCACAAGCCCCGAAGATGCCTGCAGCTGGTAGATATTCGTACGCCTTTTAAAGTAAAAGATCTTTTTCTTTTTAATAGGCAGATGATGCTGGAAATTGTACCTTAAGACAAGCGTCAGCATGATCGCAAGGACAGAGATAAAGAACGGGAAAAAGCCCGCAAATTCGTCTATGTACATTCCAAGCTGAAGGAAGGGGAATGCCACCACAAAAAGCGTCGCAGGGCTCTGTTCGTTGTTGAAAACGAAATTTACAAGCAGCATCATGGCAGATACCATCACCATAAAAAACGTGGTGACAGCCATGAAATGCATGTCTTCGTACATTTCGTTATACGTCCTTATCCTCGAAAAATCCAGCTTGTCGGACACTACATTGTAAAAATCGTTCAGCATACCGTTAAGGCCGCTGTTTATAAAGTTTCTGAAGATGACGATAAAAGCCGTAAAACCGAAGAAGAACAGGATATATCCTATGGTCTGCCATGACTTTTTACAGTTGATCATTGAAAAGTAAAGAGCCATTATGGCCGAAAAAACGGCAAGAAAAGCAGTGTTTGTATTTATCTTAAAGGGTACGATAAAGGACAGCGCCATACCGTAGACTGTAAGGAACATGATAAGGGCATTTAAGAGCGCACGCAAATAAAGCCGGTCATTTGAAAAAGAGGTGGTGCCGGTGGAAACGGTTATGCCGTATACGCTTCCGGCCGCCTCTTCGGCCAGCCTTCTTTTGTTTTTTCTTCTGTATCTGTGGTCTTTAAACTTTTTAAAAAGGTTTCCCATGTCATGTACCTGAGAAAACGGCGGCCGCTAAAGGCTTGCCGTCTTCAGAGCGTTTTTCAAATATAAGTTCGCCGCCGGAGTGTCCGTAGATGCTTTGCGGCAAAAGAGGGGAGATGTAAATAAACTCGCCGTATTCGTCAAGCACGGCCTTTGCAAGCTGCCAGGCGTTCCCGGCTGTTGCGGGTGGCTTTTCGTAGCTCATCATTATGAGTGATTCTAAAAGCTCTTCTTTGCCGGATACGGGAATGCTCTTTAATTCGCCGGCTCCGGGCGAATACCAGCTCACCATAAAAGGACGCTTTTCTTTTAAAAGCGCCAGGGCGAGAGTATAGTAAACGTCAAAGATAGCGTCAAAGCTTTTTCTGTTGTTTATATAGGAGTCGCTTCCGCGTACCCTCGTAAAATCGCCGTGCGACAGCTCGATGACCACCAGCACGTCGTCCGATGACATAGAGCCGTATTCCTTTACGATAAGCTTGTCAAGCTTTGTGGAAAGCTTCCAGTGGATGCTCATAAGCTTATCACCCGGAATGTACTCTCTTACATCCGAAACATCCGAGAAGTCGTGTCCCTTCTTCATGGTCTCTTCTCGGAAGGCGACGGTAGAACGTGCACGTCCTTTGAGATATCCGCGGGGATGATGGCATCCGCCATACCGGTCATGTCCCAGATGCGGAATTCTTTTATTTTTAAGGACATAACGCCCGAATATTCCGGCGTTACCATAAACTTAACGGTTCCGCCTTTTCTTGCCGCGATGCCGCACACAAAGTGGTGGGAGGGCAGCCCGGGGTAAAAAGGGTTTTCGAGAGTCATCTCGATATGACTCTGTATGATCGGAATATAAGATGTGTTTTTAAGTGCCAGCGTTATTTCAAAAGGTGCCTTTTTTTCCACCCTTCCCGGGACATCGAGACTGATGGAGATGCTTTTTTTTGCGCGCTGCAGCAATACAACGGAGACCACCGGAAAAACGATCATAAAGATCATCATAAGGAGCAGAAAATAGTTCCGGTAGAAGATGTACGCCAAAAGCATCAGGGCGAAGAAAAAAACATACGCTGTTCTTGAAATGATATTTCTAAGCATATGATCTCCGGGGTTTTTAGTTTGATCAGACTTTGGGAAGGGGCGTTGATGCGGCTATCTCATCAAGCGCCTTGTCCACGGTCATGCCCGAAGCCTTTGCGCGGGGCGAAAGGTTCAGTCTGTGAACGGATACTTCGTGAAGGTTGTGGAGTATGTGCTCGGGGAGCACGAATTCCGCGCCCTCCATATATGCGGTCGCCTTTGCCATCTTAAGAAGCGAAAGGCTTGCGCGGGGCGAAAGGCCGGTTATGAAATAATCGTTTTTACGTGTGTTTTCGGTAAGCGTAACAAGGTAATCGAAAAGATTGTCATGAACAAATACTTCGGATGACTTTTTTCTCATCTCGCGTACCTGATCGCCCGAAAGTACGGGGGCAAGATCTTCAAGTACCAAGCCGACATTTCCTTTGAGGATGCCGACAGCGTTTTCGTGATCCGGATATCCCATTGAAAGTCTTATCATAAATCTGTCGAGCTGTGATTCGGGAAGCTTTTGTGTACCCGAAGATCCAAAGGGGTTCTGGGTCGCGATAACGACAAAGGGGTCGGGGAGGCGTCTTGTGACACCGTCGACCGTAACTTTGGATTCCTCCATGACCTCCAGTAGAGCGGACTGCGTCTTTGGAGATGTACGGTTTATCTCATCTGCCAGAAACAGGTTGCAGAAAACAGCACCCGGTCGGAACTCAAATTCACGGGTCTGGTTGTTGAACATCGAAAAACCAAGAAGGTCGCTCGGCAGAACGTCGGGCGTAAACTGCATTCTTGTGTAATCAAGTGAAAGTATCTTAGAAACGGTCAAAGCCAGGGTGGTCTTTCCAACGCCCGGTATATCCTCAAGAAGAATATGTCCGCCCGCAATTATCGCGGCAAGGAGCTTTTCTATAACTTCATCCTTGCCTTTTATTACCCTTCCGGCTTCACTCATTATCTTTTTTATGTCGTCTCTCATGCTTTTTCCTTTCAGGTCTCTTATAAGTGTATAACAGATGAATTATACATTAATATCCCCGATAATTCAATAAGCGCGCGCGTGATAAGTTTATAAAAGTTATAAAAGTTACGTAAAAGTTATATAAATATATACTGTCTCTTTGGATTGTTTTTTTTATAAAAATATGCTACAATAACCCTTTAAGTATAAGGAAAAGAGGAGGCATTGATTTTGAAAAAAACAAGATACATCATTGTTTTGCCATGCCTTCTTATGTCCGTTTCCGGCTGCAACGTAAAAAGAGAAGAGATAAGCGCAAAGGGCGTGATATATCTTCAGGAGGCAGCCTCTGCCGATGTTGAGGAGGCCATGAGCGCGGTCGAGTCCGCGGCAGAGTTTAAAGAAAGCGTCATCCGCGCATCCATAGAGGCATCGCTTGAGGCTTCAAGGGCCTATGAATCATCCGCCGCGGAATCCATAAGAGAATCCGAAAGCGCGTCAAGAGAGGCCAAAAGGGCTTCCGAGGAAGAATCAAGAAGCATCGAGCATTCCATAAAAGAAGAGTCGAGAAGCATAGAACAGTCGATAAAAGACGAATCCGAAAGCATAGAGGCATCCATCCGCCGGTCCGAATACGACGAGGCGGTAGAGCAGTCCGCATCCGCAGAGGCGGAAAGCATTAGACAGTCCATAGCGGAGGCAGAAAGCATAGAAGAGTCCATCAGGCAGTCCGAACAGTATGAGGCGTGGCTTCAGGCATCGATAGAGCAGTCCATAGAAGAATCAAGAATAATACAGGAATCCATAGATCAGTCGATAGCGGAGTCTGTCGAGGCATCCATAGCTCAGTCCATAGCCGAAAGCGAGGCCGCAAGGATAGCATCCGAAGCAGCTGAGGCAAGATTTGCGAGCATGAGGCAGTACTGTGCGGGCACGGCCATCGTTCCCTATGCCGTTGTTACAGCAACGGAAGCTGACCTTAAGATTCTCTGGCCCCTCTATAAGGACACCGTCGTTATAGGAGATTCAAGAGTGGAGGGCGTTCCGTGGGTGCTTGACGCATCAAGGGTATTCTATGTCCGCGGCGCTCATACGACCAGCGATTCAATGCATCAG